>CAXUBM010000248.1:0-3837 GCA_964249235.1 uncultured Acetobacteraceae bacterium
GGGCGGAGCCCTGGCCTTTCGGAGGTTTCATGCCCAAGCGGACGGATATTTCGTCGATCCTGATCATCGGCGCGGGGCCGATCGTGATCGGGCAGGCGTGCGAGTTCGACTATTCCGGGGCGCAGGCGTGCAAGGCGCTGCGCGCCGAGGGCTACCGCGTGGTGCTGGTCAATTCGAACCCGGCGACGATCATGACCGACCCGGGACTGGCGGATGCGACCTATGTGGAGCCGATCACGCCGGAGTTCGTGGAGCGGGTGATCGCCCGGGAAAGGCCGGACGCGGTGCTGCCGACGATGGGCGGGCAGACGGCGCTGAACACGGCGATGCGGCTGCACGAGACGGGCGTGCTCGAGCGCTACGGGTGCGAGCTGATCGGGGCGAAGGCCGACGTGATCGACCGGGCCGAGGATCGGCTGAAGTTCCGCGATGCAATGGCGGCGATCGGGATCGAGAGTCCGGCAAGCCGGATCGCGCACAGCATTGCGGAGGCGCGGGCGGCGCTGGCGGAGATCGCCTTGCCGGCGGTGATCAGGCCGAGCTTCACGCTGGGCGGGACCGGCGGCGGGATCGCCTACAACCGGGAGGAGTTCGAGACGATCGTGCTGTCCGGCTTGGACGCGTCGCCGACCGGCGAGGTGCTGATCGAGGAGAGCGTGCTGGGGTGGAAGGAGTACGAGATGGAGGTGGTCCGCGATCGCGCGGACAATTGCATCATCGTGTGCTCGATCGAGAACGTGGACCCGATGGGCATCCACACGGGAGACTCGGTGACGGTGGCGCCGGCGCTGACGCTGACCGACAAGGAGTACCAGCGGATGCGGGACGCGTCGATCGCGTGCCTGCGGGCGATCGGGGTGGATACGGGCGGGTCGAACGTGCAGTTCGCGGTGAATCCGCGGGACGGGCGGATGCTGGTGATCGAGATGAATCCGCGGGTGTCGCGGTCCTCGGCGCTGGCGTCCAAGGCGACCGGATTTCCGATCGCGAAGATCGCGGCGAAGCTGGCGGTGGGATATACGCTCGACGAGCTCGCCAACGACATCACGCGGGTGACGCCGGCGAGCTTCGAGCCGGTGATCGACTACGTGGTGGTCAAGATCCCGCGTTTCACGTTCGAGAAGTTTCCCGGAACCCCCGCCCTGCTCGGCACCAGCATGAAGTCGGTGGGCGAGGCGATGGCGATCGGGCGGAACTTCGCCGAAGCGCTGCAGAAGGGGCTGCGGAGCACGGAGACGGGACTGTCCGGTCTCGATCCTGTGGAGGCGCCGGGGGACGGCGGACGGGACGCGTTCCGGGCGGCGCTGTCGACGCCGACGCCGGACCGGCTGCTGATGGCGGCGCAGGCGTTGCGGGCGGGGCTGACGGTCGAGGAGGTGCACGAGGTGTCGCGGTTCGATCCGTGGTTCCTGCGGCAGCTGCAGGGGATCATCGCGGCGGAGCGGGAGGTGGCGGCGGGTGGTTTGCCGCGGCAGGCGCGGGCGATGCGGCGGTTCAAGGCGCTGGGGTTTTCGGACGCGCAGATCGGGCGCCTGGCCGGGGTCGCGGAGCGGGACGTGGCGGCGGCGCGGGCGGAGCTGGGCGTCTGGCCGGTCTACAAGCGGATCGATACCTGCGCGGGGGAGTTCGCGTCGGCGACGCCGTACATGTATTCGACCTACGAAGGCGGGTTCGGGACGCCATCGTGCGAGGCGGATCCGAGCGGGCGCGAGAAGGTCGTCATCCTCGGCGGTGGGCCGAACCGGATCGGGCAGGGCATCGAGTTCGACTATTGCTGCGTGCATGCGGCGTACGCGCTGCGCGAGGCGGGGTTCGAGACGATCATGGTCAACTGCAATCCGGAGACGGTGAGCACCGACTACGACACGTCGGACCGGCTGTATTTCGAGCCGTTGACGGCGGAGGACGTGCTGGCGCTGCTGCGGCGCGAGCAGCAGGCGGGGACGCTGCGCGGCTGCATCGTGCAGTATGGGGGGCAGACGCCGCTGAAGCTGAGCCAGGCGCTGGCGGCGGCGGGGGTGCCGATCCTGGGGACGAGTGCGGACGCGATCGACGTCGCCGAGGACCGGGAGCGGTTCGGGGCGCTGCTGCAGCGATTGGGGATCAGGCAGCCGCAGAACGGGGGGGCGCGCTCGGCCGTGGAGGCGGAGGCGGGCGCGGACCGGATCGGCTTCCCGGTGATGATACGGCCGAGCTACGTGCTGGGCGGGCGGGCGATGGAGATCGTCTACGACCGCAATGGGCTCGCCCGCTACATGCGCGAGGCGGTGCGGGCGTCGGGGCGCAGTCCGGTGCTGATCGATCGTTATCTCAACGATGCGATCGAGGTGGATGTGGACTGCATCGCGGACCGGACGGACGTGTATGTCGCGGGCGTCATGGAGCATATCGAGGAGGCGGGGATCCATTCGGGCGACAGCGCCTGCGCCCTGCCGCCCTACACGCTGTCGCCGGCGGTGGTGGACGAGATCCGCGCGCAGACGGCGACCCTGGCCAAGGCGCTCGGCATCTGCGGGCTGATGAACGTCCAGTACGCGATCAAGGACGACGACGCCTACGTGCTGGAGGTCAACCCGCGGGCGTCGCGGACGGTACCGTTCGTGGCCAAGGCGACCGGGGTGCCGGTGGCCAAGATCGGGGCCAGGGTGATGGCGGGAGCGAAGCTCGCCGCGTTCACCTTGGATGCGGGGGCGATGGCGCCGCACGTGGCGGTCAAGGAGGCGGTGTTCCCGTTCGCGCGGTTCCCCAACGTGGACGTCATCCTCGGGCCGGAGATGCGCTCGACGGGCGAGGTGATGGGGCTGGCGCCGAGCTTCGAGCGCGCGTTCGCCAAGGCGCAGCTCGGCGCTGGGGTGCGGCTGCCGCAGCAGGGAACGGCGTTCCTGTCGGTGCGCGAGGCCGACAAGCGGGCGGCGCTGCCGCTGGCGCGGCGGCTGCTCGAGATGGGCTTCCGCGTCGTCGCCACGCGCGGGACGGCGGCGCGGCTGCGCGAGGCGGGGCTGGCGGTCGAGGTGGTCAACAAGGTGCTCGAGGGGCGGCCGCACTGCGTGGATGCGATCCGCTCGGGCGACATCCAGCTGGTCATCAACACGGCGGCGGGCGCGCAGTCGGTCGCCGACAGCTACACGATCCGGCGGGACGCGCTCACGCACGGCATCCCGCACTACACCACGATCGCCGGCGCGCGGGCGGCGGTGTCGGCGATCGCGGCGCTCCGGTCGGGCTCCCTTGATGTCGCGCCGCTGCAGGCGTATTTTCAACGATCGTTCTGAGCGGCGCCGACATCGGCGGGCCGCCGGAATTTCTCACCTTCAGATCCGATCACCACGCACAAGGACGGCCGTGTTGCAGAAAGTTCCGATGACCGCGCCCGGTTTGCGCAAGCTGGAAGACGAACTGCGCATGCTCAAGAGCGAGGAGCGGCCGTCGATCATCCGTGCCATCGCCGAAGCGCGCAGCCACGGCGACCTGTCCGAGAATGCCGAATACCACGCCGCGCGCGAGCGGCAATCCTTCGTCGAAGGGCGGATCCTGGAGCTCGAGGAGATCGTCAGCACCGTCGAGGTGATCGATCCGTCGACGCTGTCGGGCGACCAGGTGAAGTTCGGGGCGCAGGTGCGGCTGATCGACGAGGAGACCGAGAAGGAATCCACGTATCAGATCGTGGGCGCCTACGAGGCCGACATCAAGTCGGGGCGGATCTCGGTGTCGTCGCCGCTGGCCAAGTCGCTGATCGGGAAGAAGACCGGCGATTCGGTGTCGGTGCCGGCGCCGGGCGGGGATCGGAGCTACGAGATCCTGGCGATTTCCTATGCCTAACAAGGCGAGGGGCGATGC
>CAXUBM010000249.1:0-3836 GCA_964249235.1 uncultured Acetobacteraceae bacterium
CCTCGGGCTTGCTCTCGGTCCAGAAGCCGAACTCAAGCGCGAGGGGGATGACGACGGCGTCCGGGCGGCGGCGGACGAGGTGGGCGAGGCCCGGCCGCAGCGCGAGGGGCCGGGCGCGGGGGTCGGCGAAGCCGCCCTCGGCGTTGATCCAGAGTGTGCCGCCGGGGAGGTCGAGAACGCGGTCGGCGACCTCGAGGAAGCGGCGGGCGCCGGCGTGGCCGTCGAGCGCGATGCCGAAGACCCCCATGCGGCGGAAGACGCGGTAGCGGTCGAAGGCGGCCTGGTCCATGGGGCCGAAGCCCCGCCGGCCGGGGAAGAGGCGGTGGGCGAGGACGATGTAGAGGGCCGGGTCCCACCAGGACGGGTGGTTGGCGTAGATGATGACGGGCGCGTCGGGTGGCGGATCGGGGTGATGCTGTTTCGAGATGCGCACGGCATGGAAGGCGCGGCGCCTCCGCCACGCGAGGTAGCGCGCGACGACGGCGAACATCCGATCGGCCCGCAGCGCCACAGGCTCGAGCGGATCCGGCCGCGTCGTGCGACGCACGCTGGCGCGTGACGGGCCAGGCGGGGTGCGGGGGGCGCCCCGCCTGTCTGGTGGTTCACGCCGCGCGCGTGTTGCGGCCGCGTTCGCGCATGTCGGCGTCGACGGTGTCGGCGGCGATCCAGCCCGACATGAGCACCATGGGCATGCCCGGCCCCGGATGGGCGGCGCCGCCCGCGAGATACAGACCGGGAAGTTCGCGGGAGCGGTTGCCGGGCTTGAAGGCGCCGGCGACCTTGCCGTGGCTGGCGAGACCGTAGATGGCGCCGTTGAGCACGCGGTAGCGCTCGTGGATGTCCTGCGGCGTCAGGGAGCGCTCGACGCGGATGTGGGACTCGAGATCGGTCAGTCCGGCGGTGCGGGCGAGCTTGTCGAGGATGACGCGGCGGTAGGCGGGCAGCATGTCGCGCCAGTCGTGATGCGGACGCAGATAGGGGGTGTGGACGAGGATGTAGAGCGACTCGCAGCCCTCGGGAGCCGAGCCGGGTTCGGTGATCGAGGTGGCGGCGACGTAGCAGGTGGGGTCGGGGGCGGGCTCGCCGCGGTCGTAGATGTGCGCGAACTCCTCTTCGGCGTCGCGGGAGAAGACGAAGTTGTGATGGGCGAGCTGCTCGTAGCGGCGATCCAGGCCGAGATAAAGGACGACGCCGGAGCAGGCCGGGTCGCGGCCCTTCCAGCGGCGGTTGAAGCGGCGGGCGGGGACACCGCCGACGAGCTCGCGGTAGGTGCGGATGGCGTCCATGTTGGAGACGACGTTGGAGAGGGCCACGGTTTCGCCGTGGTCGGTCTCGACGCCCCAGACGCGGCCGTCGGACTGGAGGATGCGGGCGATGCCGGTGCTGGTGCGGAACTCGACGCCGAGTTCGCGAGCGAGCTGTTCGAGGGCGACCGGGACGGCGCGGGTGCCGCCGATGGGGAACCAGATGCCCTCGTCGGTCTGCATGTGACCGATCGAGCAGAGGACGGCGGGCGACTCGAAGGGGGACGAGCCGACATACTGGACGAAATGGTCGAGCATCTGGGCGGCGCGCTCGTCGGGGACGCGGCGGCGGATCTCGCGGGCCACCGACGAGCCCATGCGCAGCGAGAGGACGTCGCGAAGCGTGTCGAGGTCCATGTTGCGGCGGAGGTCGATGGTGTCGGTGATGTCCTCGACGGAGCGCCAGAAGAAGAATTTGCGGCTGACTTCGTGCAGGTGAGCGCTCATGGCGATGAAGTCGCGGTAGCCGGTGTCAGAGCCGGGAGCGGCGTTCTGGCGCAGGGTCTCGGCCATGTCGTCGACGTTCTCGACGAGGTCCATCACGCTGTTGTCGTCGAAGAAGCAGCGCCATTGCGGGTCGAGGCGACGGAGGTCGAGCGCCTCGTCCATGCGGCGGCCGGCTTCGGCGAAGATGCGGGCGAGAACCGACGGGACGGTCAGGATGGTGGGGCCCATGTCGAAGCGCCAGCCGTCCTGCTCGAGTTGAGCGGCCTTGCCGCCGAGCCAGTCGTTCTTCTCGAACAGCACGACCTTGTGACCGCGGGCGGCGAGCGTGCAGGCGCAGGCGAGGCCGGCAAGGCCACCGCCGACGATGCCGACGGGGAGAGCGGACCTCATAGGGCATCCTCGAAGACGGGAGCGTGGGCGATGGGCATGGTGCTGTCCTGGGCGCGCAGGCCGAGATCGTCGGCCAGCAGGCGCATGGAGATGCGCGCGCCCTCGAAGATCACCGGCAGGCCGCTGCCGGGATGGGTGCCGCCACCGACGATGTAGACGCCGTCGAACTCCTCGAAGCGATTGTGCGGGCGCCAGTGGAGCATCTGGCCGATATTGTGGGAAAGGTTGAAGACGGCGCCGCGGTGGACGTCGAGCTCGTCCTCCCACTCGTCGGGTGTGACAATCTTCTCGAAGCGGATGCGGCGCTCGAGGTCGCGGATGCCGGCCTTGGGCAGGCGTTGCATGGCGACCTCCCGGTAGCGGGCGCGAAGGGCGTCGTCCCAGACGATCGGGTCGTCCTCGCGGCGATGGCCGACGGGAATGAGGACGTAGAGGGTCGAGTGGCCGGGCGGGGCGAGGGCCGGGTCGGTGAGGCAGGCGTTCTGCATGTAGAAGGACGGCTCGCGCGGGGGAGCCGCCGCCTCCTCGATCTCGCGGAAGTTTGCGCGGAAATCGTGCGACAGGAAGATCGTGTGGTGGGCGGTTTCCTCGAGCGGGCCCTCGAGACCGAGATAGAGCATGAAGGCCGAGCAGGAGTATTTCTTGCGGGCGAGGGCGCGGTCGCTCCAGCGCCGGCGCCTCGCGTCGGGGACCAGCTTGGTCATCGCGCGGGCGAAGTCGGCGTTGACGACGACGGCGTCGGCGCGCGTGTGACCTGCGCCGGTGGTGACGCCGGTCGCGCGCCTGCCGTCGAAGGTGAGGGCGCGAACCGGCTCGCCGAGGCGGAAACGCACGCCCATGCGGCGGGCGACGTCGGCCATGGCGCGCATCACGGCACCGGTGCCGCCGCGCGGATGGTAGATGCCGAACTCGTGTTCCATGAAGGCGAGGATGGTGAACAGGCTCGGGCAGCGGTACGGCGACATGCCGAGATATTTGCTCTGGAAGGAAAAGGCGAGGCGGACGCGGGGATCGGCGAAGTGGCGGCCGAGGTCGCGATCCACGGTCGAGAACGGGCGCAGCAGCGGCAAGGCCTTGAGCATGCCGGTGCTGAGAAGCGATTGGGGACCATTGAATTCCTGGCTGAGCACGCTGCGGAAACGTCGGAACTTGCGGCGGTTCTCGGCGACGAAGCGCGGCACATTAGCCGCGTCCTCAGGCGAGATGCGGGCGATTTCACGCTGCAGGCCGGCCAGGTCGGAGGGGATGCGCAGGCGCGGGCCGTCCTCGAACTGGAGATCGTAGTGGGTCGCGAGGCGGATGAGCTCGACATGGTCCTCGAGGCGGTAGCCGCAGCGCGAGAAGATCTCGGCGAGGATGGTCGGGTAGAGGAAGAAGGTCGGCCCGATATCGAAATGAAACGAGCCGTGGCCGGTGCGCGCCTCGATGGTGCCGGAGCGGCCGCCGACTTCGGCGTGACGTTCGAAGACGGTGACCTCGGCGCCCGCGGCGGCGGCGAGCATGGCTGCCGCGAGACCGCCGGGACCAGCGCCGATGACGGCGACGTGCCGGCTCAAGCGGCGCCCCGCTTTTCTCGCATCGTCATCAACGCTCTCTCCCCAACTCTCGTCGCACCAGGTGCCCTGCGGACTCGGCAGACCACCCGGACGGGGTAGAATTGGGTCCATGGACGAACTTGTCACTACACGCGAGGGC
>CAXUBM010000250.1:0-3826 GCA_964249235.1 uncultured Acetobacteraceae bacterium
TGCGCAGGTCGCAGCAGGCGGGCGCCGCGCGTCGGGGCCGGCGCTGGCGCTCGATCGAGATCTCGATGGCATGGCGGCGCAGCACGTCGCGGGCGCAATGGCTGACCTTGCCGGGCAGGGGTTGCGCCTGCACAATGGCGTCGATGCGGGCTTGCCATGCCTGGCGTCCGACCAAGTCGACGAATTCATCCGGCGTCGTGATGTCGATCGACTGGTCCATGTCCCTATAAAGAGAAGCCGGCGCTTGTTTCGCAAGTCACGGCTCCGGGTGTTATCGCCGCTCGCTCGAACGTGACGCGCGCCGCGACTGGTTGTTGTTGGAGGCCGTCGCCCGTATGTGAGCGCCATGGGTTCCTGGCCGAGACAGACCTGGCTGGCGGTGTGCCTGAGCGGCGCCTTGTGCGGGGCGGCGTCGGGGCACGACGCGAAGCACGCGCCGCACCACGCGAGGGTGGTGCGGCCATTGGCGCGGCCGACGTTGATCGGACGGTATGGGGATTGGCGGGTAGCGACGCACAAGGCGGCGGGTTCGGTGGTCTGCTACGCTTATACCCGGCTCGCCTCGTCGAGCGCGCGGCTGACGGGGCGCGGCGACGTGGTGCTGACGGTGACCGAGCGGCCGGGATCGCCGCGCGACGCGGTGGCGTTGACGGCCGGGTTCGCCTATCCGCCGGGCAGCCAGGTGGACGTCACGGCGGGCAAGGTGAGGATGGCGTTCTACACCGCGCAGCGCTCGGCGTTCGCGCGCTCGGGAAAGGAGGCCGTGCGGGCGTTCGGGACGGCGGCGCAGGCGAGTGCCCGTTCGCCGGCGCCACGCGGGCGTTCGGTGACGGACGTGTTCTCGCTGCAGGGCTTCGAAGGCGCGCACGAGGCGATCGTCAAGGCGTGTCCGCTTCATGCTTGACGCCGCGGAGCCACGCCATGCGCCGGTCCTGGGCCTCCCGCCGGAGCTGTCGTCGGACGATGCCGCGCGAATTCTTGCCAAGGCCGCGCTTCATGCGCCACCGCTTCCAGTCACGGCCGATGGCAGGCGCGAGCTTGTGGGACTGTCCCGCGAGGCTCTGGCCAGCGAGCTTGCCGGCATAGGCGAGAAGCCCTTCCGGGCGAAGCAGCTCTGGCACTGGATCTACCATCGGGGTGTGACCTCGTTCTCGGCGATGAGCTCGATCGCGCGGCCGCTGCAGGAGAGGTTGGCCGAACGGTTCGTGATCGGCCGGCCGGAGGCGAGGCTGGTGCAGACGAGCGAGGACGGCACGCGCAAGTTCCTGTTCCGGTTCCGCGACGGGAGCGAGGCCGAAACGGTCTACATTCCCGATCGCAGGGAGGATCGTGGCGCTGTCTGCATCTCGAGCCAAGTCGGATGCACGCTGTCCTGCCGGTTCTGCCACACGGGCACGCAGCGGCTGCTGCGCAACCTGGGGCCGGCGGAGATCGTGGGCCAGTTCATGGCGGCGCGGGACGCCTACGCGGAGTGGCCGTCGCCGCGGGGCGAGACCCCTCGCCTGCTGTCGACGATCGTGCTGATGGGCATGGGCGAGCCGCTCTACAATTACGAGAACGTGGCGGCGGCGATGCGGATCGCGACCGACGGCGAGGGCATCGCGCTGTCGCGCCGGCGGATCACCCTGTCGACGTCGGGCGTGGTGCCGCTGATGGATCGGTGCGGGGCGGAGCTGGGGTGCAATCTGGCGGTGTCGCTGCATGCGGTGACCGACGCGTTGCGCGACGAGCTGGTGCCGCTCAATCGGAAGTACCCGATCGCGGAGCTGATGGCGGCGTGCCGGCGCTATCCGTCGGCGTCGAACGCGCGGCGGATCACGTTCGAGTACGTGATGCTGCGCGGGGTCAACGACAGCGACGCCGAGGCGCGCGCGCGGGTGCGGCTGCTGGCGGGGATCCCGGCGAAGGTGAACCTTATCCCGTTCAATCCCTGGCCGGGGAGCACGTACGAGCCGAGCACGCCGGCGCGGCTGGACGCGTTCTCGCGCATCGTGATGGAGGCGGGGTTCGCGTCGCCGGTGCGCACACCGCGGGGGCGGGACATCCTGGCGGCGTGCGGGCAGCTCAAGACCGAAAGTGAGAAGCGAAGGCCAGGGGCGCTGCCCCGGGACCCCGCCGATGGATAGCCTTGGGGATCCTTGTCCGGGGGGGGTGGGGGCGCGGCCCCCAGCGGGTCCAGGGCGGAGCCCCTGGCCTTAAAAGGAGTTGAGCTGGTGTCGAAGTCGGTTCGCAAGGTGGTGCTGGCTTATTCGGGCGGGCTCGATACGAGCGTGATCCTGCGCTGGCTGCAGACGACCTACGGGTGCGAGGTGGTGACGTTCACCGCCGATCTCGGGCAGGGCGAGGAGCTGGAGCCGGCGCGGCGCAAGGCCGAGATGCTGGGCGTGCGGGAGATCTTCGTCGAGGATCTGCGCGAGACCTTCGTAAGGGACTTCGTGTTTCCGATGTTCCGGGCCAACGCGCTCTACGAGGGGCAGTACCTGCTGGGGACCGCGATCGCCCGGCCGCTGATCGCGCAGCGGCAGATCGAGATCGCCGAGATGGTCGGCGCCGATGCGGTCGCGCACGGGGCGACGGGCAAGGGCAACGACCAGGTGCGGTTCGAGCTCGGATACTACGCGCTCAAGCCGGACGTCACCGTGATCGCGCCTTGGCGGGAATGGGACCTGACCAGCCGGACGCGGCTGCTGGAGTTCGCCGAAGCCAACCAGATCCCGGTGGCGCGCGACAAGAAGGGCGAGGCGCCGTTCAGCGTCGATGCGAACCTGCTGCACTCGTCGTCGGAGGGCAAGGTGCTGGAGGACCCGGCGGTGGAGCCGGAGGAGTTCGTCTATCAGCGGACGATCAGTCCCGAAGCGGCACCGGACCAGGCGGAGTTCGTCGGCGTGGAGTTCGAGCGGGGGGATGCGGTCGGGATCGACGGCGAGCGGTTGAGTCCGGCGGCGGTGCTGGCGAGGCTCAACGAGCTGGGGCGGCGCAACGGGATCGGGCGGCTCGACCTGGTCGAGAACCGGTTCGTGGGGATGAAGTCGCGGGGTGTCTACGAGACGCCGGGCGGCACGATCCTGCTGGCCGCGCACCGGGGGATCGAAAGCATCACGCTGGATCGGGAGGCGGCGCATCTCAAGGACAGCCTGATGCCGCGCTACGCGTCGCTGATCTATAACGGGTTCTGGTTCAGCCCCGAGCGGCGGATGCTGCAGGCGCTGATCGACGAGAGCCAGGCGAGTGTGACCGGGCGGGTGCGGCTGCGGCTCTACAAGGGCAACGCGACCGTGGTCGGTCGGGACAGCCCGCACAGCCTCTATTCGGCGCGCGTGGTGACGTTCGAGGACGACCAGGGGGCGTACGACCAGCGCGACGCCGCCGGCTTCATCCGGCTGAGCGCGCTCAGGCTTCGACTGGGAGCAGCGGCCGGGCGTCGCGGCGGGGCGCTCTCGCCGGAGGGTTGATGCGGCGGTCGAGCAGGCCGTTGAGCGCGGCGACGATGGCGTGGGCGGCAGCCCGCTTGTGGGGTTCGGGGTCGTGGTCGTGGACGATCATGCCGGGCTCGACCTCGAAGACGAGAAGCGTGCCGTCGGGCAGGACGGCGCAGTCCAGGCCGAAATAGTCGAGGCCGATGCGGGCGGCGAGCTCGTGCAGGGCCGCGGTGGCGCGGGGGCCGGCCCAGGCGGGGAGGTCGGCGAGGAAGCGCGCCTCCTCGCACTGCTTCGGCGCCGAGCCGGTCATGCCGGCGTTGTAGTACCAGACGGCCCAGCCGTCGTGGATGGCGAGGTGGACGGGCATCGGCTCGCCGTCGAAGAAGACGATGCGGGCCTTGCGGTAG
>CAXUBM010000251.1:0-3793 GCA_964249235.1 uncultured Acetobacteraceae bacterium
GTGCGCTCTGGGCCGGGCGTCAGTCCCTTCAGTCCCCGCGTCGCCAAGCGGCGAAGCGCCGGCAGTTCTGAGGCCGTGTGGCTACGCTCCCGCGCCAGGGCCTCGCTCAGGGGACTTCCGCTCCCACCTTGCCCCCCCGACCGACGAAACCCGAGGTGGAAGCCGGCACAGGGCCGGTGACACCTCGGGGATCCGACGCATTCGCGCTACGGGAAGCAGAACGAGGTCGGGCATCGGGCACCTTCCGACGACCTAGCATCACGCTGTGCCGAGCCGTGCAAGCGACCTGAATCTAGCGGGCGAGCTCGTAAATGGGTCGGCTAATTCCAGAGTGGCTCAGTCGCTAAATATGACGTTTAAGCGCGATGGCTGCATCCACTCCGGCGCCCTCTCCGTAACTTTGAGTTATGAGCGAAAACACGTTGCGCGATCGCAGTCTCTATGCTGATGGTGTTGAAGCGGCGCAGCAAGGTAAACCCTTCACAGCCAACCCTCATCCGCAGGGAACCGCTTTGCACGCCGCCTGGATGTTTGGATGGTGCTCATGGTTCGACCGCCATGAAACGGACACGAGTGAGAAAGAAATCCCTGGGAGCTTACCCTTTCGCTAATCGCCTTTCAGGAAGCGCCTGACGTAACAAGCTTTGTGGTGATGGCCAGGATTGCGAGGGGTCAAGAACGGCTGGTAAGTCGCAGAAAAGTTGATGAACGTGACGGACAATCTCCCATGAGGGCGGCCCTATCGAGGCGGCCGACAGAATTTGGAGGATTGCAGACTCGACTAGGCACATGTGCCAGATCGAGCTGTTTTCACGAAGTCGCGCGGGCTTCGCCGCGTCGACGATCGCCGGGTGATCAGCAGGATCCGGCGTGGCCTGCACTGGAAGGATCCACCGCACGGCTACGCGCCGCAGAGGACTCTCTACAACCGCTTCGTGTGCTGGAGCCGTCTAGGCGTGTTCGATCGGATTTTCGCAATATTCGTCGCCCAGGCTGGCCTAACCCGAGCGCTGCAAGCCTCGCCAAAAAGGGGGCAGCTCCGCGCTGCATTGGACGAACCAAAGGCGGCCTAAACACTAAGCTGCACGCCGTCTGCGACGGGAGCGGTCGCCCGATGCGGCGGTTGCTCACAGCAGGTTAGACGAGCGATCATCTCAGGCCGCTCGCCTGCTCGCGACGCCTCACGCGCGCGAGCTGATCGCCGGACCACGGACACGACAGCGCCGCCTAACCACGCCGCTCTTGAGGCACGCGGCAACATGTTCGGACGGCTCAAGGATTGGCGTCGCGTCGTCACAAGCACGACCCCTGCGCAAAAACCTTCAAGTCCGCCATCTGCATTGCAGCCGTCGTCACATCCTGGTTCGCGTCCATGACCCTGAGCTTATCGCCGCCGCGGACAATATCAGGCGATCGGCTGGCTTTCCGCGCCGTTGTAAGGCCGGGCACGGGGCCGTCGCCCAATGGCCTTTTTTCGAACATACTACTACCCTAACCGCCAGGGTCAGGACTCATGTGGTTAGGAAGCGCAGCCGAAACCGCATTGAGGAGCCGTTCGGCTCGATCAAGGCCTCGGCGGGGGTACACAAGACCCGTCATCGTGGCATCTGCCGTGTCTGATGGATCGTTCGATGCCATTGCCATGCTAGTCCCCGGTGCTTCAGCACCAGGCGAACCGCGCGCTCGCGCGCGTTGGCAGGGGAACTCATCTTCGACATCTGTCTTGGCCTGAGACGGCCTGTTGCAAATCCCTGTTGTTACACACACCATGCGCCTCATCCAAGTATGAAGCTCTTGCGCAACTCAGGTCGTGATACAGTTGGAGGAACGCCGGCTTGCTAGTGACACACCACGGATCAGTGCTGAAGAACGCAGGCGGTTCAATCTTGGAGGTCCCAATCCAAGACTTTACGTCTCCGGTTTCTGATGAGTACGAGCTACTCGACTGCGAAATCTTGCACCATTCAAGCCACCTGGTTTCCCTTCGAAGAGACGGCGGATTAATTTCTGCAACTGGAGGTGGTGCGACCAAGTTGTCGTTGGAGATCAATGCGTGGGAAAAATTTTTTGAGATCGATCTTGATGACCTTCTCTATCTGAAGGAAGGGCTGAAGGCGCTTTTTGTTCTCAAGCGACCGGATGATGTCACAGGAGATCCGTTGCCAATTAAGTTCGACGGCAGCGAAAACTTCCGAATTGGGAGGCACAGATACCCTTTCTTTGATAACATACCAGTTCTTGTGGAATCTGTGCGGCTTAAATCTAGTGCAATAATCCTCTTCTCCTACGGTTGGAAGGTTGACATCTTCCAAGTATTTAATCCTCTCATCTACTACTGTGTATTTGGCCCGGACGCGCAATTGGAGCTTCTTCGAAATTCGGTTAGTTCTTGCATTCAATTTGGAAGATACGGAGGAAGTTTTTGCATAATTACTGACCGGCCCGATGAAGCAAGAATGGCCTTGGGCGAGTTGGACAACCGTGTCATAACCTTGGAAGATTCGGCCGACAACTTGCACGATTATTGGAGATCCCGATATGGTGTTTTTAGATACTCTGTTTTTGAGCAGTTTTCACCTATCATGTACGTTGATACGGATGTAGCTGTCGACCGTGATATGACTAGCACGCTCGTTGACATCCAGTCCGAGAAGGGCGTTTCAGTTTACTCGGAACCGCGACTCGCTGAAGAGCGGGATAGTCATGGTAGATTCATCATGGAGAGAGACGGCCTAAATCCATCCTATTTCATGGCCGTGAACAGCGGTATCTTCGGCTTTGCGTCTTTGTATGAGGGGCAGGTCTTTTTAAGAGGCGTCTACGAGACAATGGCAAGGTATAAGGCGCTTGTGGGAAATTGTGAGACCTTCAACTATTTCGATCAGTCGGTCGCAAACTACGTATTGAGAAAATCGGGACTCGCGTCATTCAAAGCTTTTAGAGGCAAAGTTCGGACCTATTGGGGGGGAATCTTCGAAGATGGCGAATACCCGCTCGGTTTCTGCCATTTTACAACGAGACCAAAACTACCGGACTTCAGTTCATACGTAGAGATCATACAGAAGTACTACGACGAAACTAATAAGATTACACCTAAACTTGCAAAGATCCGATCGTCGTCGTAGATCCGGAGCTTCTAGCCTAGGACGTGTCCCCATTGCGTCGGTCACGACGGCCCTGATTCAAGATCCCTGGGAGGGTCTGGATCATGGGCGAACGGTTTTGGCTGAGTGACGCGCAATGGGCCGCGATTGCGCCTTTGCTGCCGCGTCTTGGCGGCAAGCCGCGCGTCGACGACCGGCGGGTGATCAGCGGCATCCTGCACCGGTATCGAGAGGGTCTGCGCTGGCGGACGATCCCGGCCGAATACGGTCCACGCACGACACTGTTCAACCGTTGGAACCGCTGGAGCGAGAAGGGCATCTGGCAGGCGCTGCTGGCGGCGCTGGCCGGGTGCGGCGAGCCGCCGGACGTTGCCATGGTCGACAGCACCGCGGTTCGCGCGCACCGCTCGGCCGCGGGCGCCAAGGGGGGCAGCACCGCCAGGCAATCGGACGGTCGCGGGGTGGTCCGACGACCAAAATTCACGCGCTCGCCGACGGCGACGGTCGCCTCTACGCGGTGATGCTGACGGCCGGGTCTGTACATGACGTCCAGGGCGGTCGGGCGCTGCTGGCCAGTGTGCCGCCGATGCGGCGGCTGATCGCCGACAAGGCCTATGACGCCGACGATGTGCGCGCTTTCCTGGCCACGCAGGGCACTGAAGCGGTGATCTCGCCGATGTCGCGCCGCA
>CAXUBM010000252.1:0-3783 GCA_964249235.1 uncultured Acetobacteraceae bacterium
GGGCCGCGGGGCAGGCGACCGGCGGCCTCGGCGGTGGGCTCGGCGGCCTGGTGTCGAGCTTCGAGCAGGCGGGTCTCGGCCATATCGCGCAGTCCTGGGTCGGCAACGGCCCGAACCAGTCGGTGTCGCCCGACCAGCTGCAGTCCGTCCTCGGGCCGGACAAGGTGCAGAGCATGGCGGGTCAGGCGGGATTGCCGCCGCAGGACTTCCTGTCGCAGTTGAGCCAGCACCTGCCGAATGCCGTCCATGCGATGACCCCGGACGGGCAGGTGCCCGACGGATCGTCGGGCCCGGTCTAGCCGATGTCCGGCGCGGACCTGCCGCCGACCGTCGCCTCGCCTGCCGCCGATCTCGAGATCCGTCCGCGCGCGGTGGTGGCGGACGCGCACGAGGACGTGGTGGTTCCGCTCGCGGCCGAAGAGGTCGTGGTGTCGCGGCAAACGCGGCAGACGACGGTTCGGGTGTCGACGCGGACGGTCGAGCGGGCGGAACACGTCGACGTGCCGCTCACGCATCGGCGCGTGGAGATCGAGCGGGTTTCCATCAACCAGGTGGTCGCCG
The DNA here is from genome assembly GCA_964249235.1 of uncultured Acetobacteraceae bacterium. Taxonomy (GTDB): domain Bacteria; phylum Pseudomonadota; class Alphaproteobacteria; order Acetobacterales; family Acetobacteraceae; genus CAXTPV01. The sequence goes on from CAXUBM010000252.1 coordinate 562, forward strand.
CCATGCCGGTGACCCGCGAGGTCGACGGCGTGACGATCGTGCCGGTCGTGGAGGAGGTCGTCGTCGTCGAACGCCGGCTGGTCCTCAAGGAAGAAATCCACATCCGGCCGGTGATCGTCGAAGACCGGCACATGGAAGACGTCGTCCTCCGTCACGAGGAAGTCGACGTGACACGCACGGAAACGGGACACGAGCCGGGCGACCCGGTCGCTTCCGGCATCCCCAATCTTTTCAGCAAGGAAACGAAGCCATGAACAACGAGACGATCGTCGCGGTTTTCGATACCGCGTCGCATGCAGAAGCCGCGATCCGCGACCTGGAAACGGCAGGCATCAGCTCGAGCGCCATCGATCGCCATGTCAGCGACACGGGCACCGCGGGCTCGACCGGGTTCAGCAGCGGGTCCACGACCGCGGCGCCGCGCGACAAGGGCTTCTGGTCCAACCTGTTCGGCGGCGAACCCGAGCACGACACTTCCGTCTATGACCGCAGCATCGAAGGCGGTTCGGTCGTGGTGTCGATCCGCGCCGCGTCGGAGGCCGAGGCCACGCACATCACCGAGGTGCTGGAGCGGCACAGCCCGGTCGATCTCGACGCGCGGGCCAGCGGCTACGGCTCGTCCGGCATGACGGCCGAACCGGTCGCCGCGACCCGGGCGACCACGGAGAGCATGGCAGGCACGACCGGTGCGGTCGGCGCGACCGGCGACCAGGCGCTGCAGCTTTCGGAGGAAAGCCTCGTCGTCGGCAAGCGGGTGGTGAACCGCGGCGGGACGCGGATCCGCCGCTACGTGGTGGAAACGCCTGTCGAGGAGCAGGTCACGCTGCATGACGAGCGCGTGGTGGTTGACCGTCATCCAGTGACGGATGGCCGCACCGTCGACACGGCGTTCGCCGACAACGACAAGACCATCGAGATGACCGAAACCAGCGAGGTTCCGGTGGTCGGCAAGACGGCCCGGGTGGTCGAAGAGGTGAGCCTGCGGAAGGAAGCGGTCGACCGCACGGAGACCGTGCACGACACCGTCCGGAAGGAAGAGGTCGAGGTCGTGAAGGAGCCGGGCGAGAGCGTCACGACCGGCACGACGACGACGACCGGCACGACGACGAGCGGCACGACGCCGATGCGCGAGCCGAAGATCTGATCGGCGAGGAGGCTCGGGTGCACGTCGCACCCGGGCCTTCCTGCTGCGCCCGTTCCTGACCAAGCTGATGCGCCGGGCCCGTGACGACGGGTCCGGCGTTCTCGTTCGTTCCGTCCGCCATCTACCGTCGAGCCCCAGAACAGACGGGATCCAAACGCCCGGCGTTTGGCGGGGCGCGGGGCGGCGCCCCGCCGCTCGCGATCAGGCCGCCGCGGCGTCTTCCGCGAGGCGGTTGAGGTTGCCGGCCACTTCGCGGGCGATGCGGATGCGCTGCGCGGTGGTCATCTCGCGCACCAGGGCCAGCTTGTGGTCGGGGCGGAGGCGGATGTCGCCGAGGTCGCGCGCGGGGTCCTTCGGGCGCTTCCCCGCGATCCAGGCGACGAGGCCGGCCGGGTTGCGGAACTGGTTGCGGCGGAACTGGACGACCATGCCCTTCGGGCCGGCCTCGATCTTCTCGACGCCCGCGGTGCGGCAGAGGCGCTTCAGGGTCACGACGTCGAGGAGGTTCTGGACCTCGTCCGGCAGCGGGCCGAAGCGGTCGACAAGCTCGGCGGCCATGGCGCCGGTTTCCTCGTCGTTCCCCCGGCCGCCGATGCGGCGGCAGAGGCCGAGGCGGACGGGCAGGTATCGGCTCCACGCAACCAAGGGACTGCCGCTGGCATCAGGCCGATTGGCGCAAGGGATTGATGCAATCTAGCCCGGCGAAATCCTTCTCGTTGTCGGTGACCAGTGTGCAGAGATTGGCGTCGGCGATCGATGCGACAATCATGTCGAGGCTGCTTCTCGCTCGGCCGCTCGCCTTGCCGTCCGCCATCAGACGCGCCCAGATCAGGGCGGCGCGATCGTCGAACGGCAGGATGCGCCCGGCGAACAGCGCCTGCGGGCCTTCCGGGCCGGCGAACCAGGCTTCAAGCGCGTCCCGTTTCCGTCCGGCCGGCTTGTCCAGGATGCCGCGTCGGATTTCGGCGACCGTGAGCGATGCTATGAACAAGTCGTCATCGCGCTGCGCCGCCATCCAGGCGAGGAGTGAGGGCGAAGGCTGCGGCTTGACGAGATTGCTGATGATGTTCGTATCGAGCACGTAGCCCGTCACAGATCGATCCTGCGGCCTTTCTCACGAGCACGATCGAGATCGAGATCGTCGCCGACCAGCGGCGATCGTCGCAGGGCCTCAAGGATGCCGCCGTGCCGGTCCGGTTCGCCCGACACGATGCGCTGCGCCATCGTGCGGGCGTGCGCGGCTTCAGGGCCGTCGCCCGCGAGGCGACGGGCGAGAGCGCGGATCAACTCACGGTCCCGTTCGGGCGCCTGAACTTCAAAGCGCGTCATGCCGCGCTCGATCTGACGCGCTCGATAGTCTCGGACGGCCCTCTTCTGCGCAGAGCTATCCATGGCAACCCCTCCGTCCCCGTCCCGGATATATATCCGGGACAGGTTTCGAGGCAACGAAGCGCCAGCCTCAGGCGACGCGGATCCAAACGCCCCGGCGTCTGGCGGCATCGAGACGCGACGCGGGCCGGCCGTGGTCTTCTCGACGCCCGCCGTGCGGCAGAGGCGCTTGAGGGGCACGACGTCGACGAGGTTCTGGACCTCGTCCGGGACCGGGCCGAGGCGGTCGACGCGCTCGGCGACCACCGCGGCCGAGGCCGATCGAGAGGGTCCAGTCGCGGTCCTTCCCGCGGCGCTTCCTGCCTTTCGCCGCGCGCATGGCGGCGACCGCGTCCTCCAGCATCGAAACTTGGAGCGGAGCGCGGCTCAGCATCGGAGGCTCCGAACCGACTGACGCCCGGTTGGACGGCGACCTTGTTGCGGCTCTCGTCACGTCTTCGTTCGCAGCGCCCGTTCGCGTGGAGCCTCACGGCACCGTGTTGTGACAGCGGCGAACCTTCCCGTCCGCTTTCACTTCCGGGCGACGTGTGAACCGTCGCGACGTCCGTCGTGGTCGGCCAGGCCGGACACGGAAGGTGAGCGATATGGGTCTTCTCGAGACAGCGATCGGTGACATGGCGGGTGGCGGCGCCGGGTCGCCGATGGGCGGTGCGCTGGCCGGTCTGCTCGGCGGCGGCGGCGTGGACGGC
>CAXUBM010000253.1:0-3738 GCA_964249235.1 uncultured Acetobacteraceae bacterium
CGAGGGAGCGGTGGTGCGGGTGACGGACCGGGTCCAGAAGAGGGCCTGGGTGTTTCACGCCCTGGCCGTGCGGGAGGCGCGGCGGCGGTTGGGCCCGGCGCTGGCGGGCGCGCCGCAGGGCCTGCTGGTCGGGGAGGCCGGAACGCTGCTCGGACTGACGCGCAAGCACAGCGTGCCGCTGCTGGAACATCTGGACGCGGTGCGGTTCACGCGGCGGGTGGGCGATCGGCGGGTTCTCGCGCAGGCGCCGGGGGAGTAGAGGCAGACGTGGGGAGGCGATCGGGGCCTGGTGGCTCTCGCGGTCTTCAAAACCGTTGGCTCGCCGAAAGCGAGCGGTGGGTTCGATTCCCATCCGCCTCCGCCACCACGGATGGTCAGTTGGCGTCGTGGAAGATCACGCCCAGCGTGTGGCGCCGGCCCGAACGGAGCGGGCTGACGCCGTGGCGGAGCCTGACCTGGTAGGGGCCTCGCGTGCCTTCGACGGGTCGGGAGTTCACCGCGAAGAGGACCGCGTCGCCCTTGCGCAATGGAACCACCGACGCCTTGGTCTGCATTCTCGGGCGCTGCTCGGTGATGACGAACTCGCCGCCTTGGAAGTCAGTGCCCGGCTCGGACAGCAGCACGGCGAGCTGGAGCGGGAAGACGTGCTCGCCGTAGAGGTCCTGATGAAGGCAGTTGTAGTCGCCGGCGGCGTATCGCAGCAGCAACGGCGTCGGCCGTGTCTGGCCGGCTCCGTGGCAACGGCGCAGGAACGCGGCGTGTTCCGATGGGAACCGGACGGGGTTGCCCAACCGCGCGTGCCAGCGGTCGGCGATCGCGGCGAGGTTCGGATAGAGCTGGGTTCTGAGGTCCTGGACGACGGGCGGCAGATCGTAGGCGAAGTAGCGATACTCGCCCCGACCGAAACCATGGCGCGCCATCACGACGTGGCTGCGAAATCCTCGGCCGCCGTCGTAGAGGCCGGCGATGCCGTCGCTCTCGGCGTCGGCGACCAGGTTCGGCAATCCCGCCCAGCCCTGCGCGTCGAGGTCGGCGCAGACGCGATCCCAGTCGATCGAGCGCACGCTGTGGGCGGAGCTCATGCGCGCCGCCCCGCGGCCTGGCTTTCGCGGTCCCGGCTTTCGCGGTCCCGGCTTTCGCGGTCGATCAGGGCGCGCTTGCGCTCGACGCCCCAGCGATAGCCCGACAGCGCGCCGTCGGAGCGGATCACCCGATGGCACGGGATCGCCACGGCGAGACCGTTGCCGGCGCAGGCCGCCGCCACGGCGCGCACCGACGAAGGCGCGCCGATCCCGGCGGCGATTTGCGCGTAGCTGGCCGTGCTGCCGGCGGGAATGGCACGCAAGGCCTGCCACACGCGCTGCTGGAACGCGGTGCCGCGTATGTCGAGCGGCAGCGCCAGCCCCTGGGCGGGTCGCTCGACGAAGCCGATCACGGTGGCGACGGTTCGCTCGAACTCGGCGTCGCCGCCGCGAAGCTCGGCGTTCGGAAAGCGATCCTGGAGATCCTTGACCAGGCGGTCCGGATCGTCGCCGAACGCGATGGCGCAGACGCCCTTGTCGGTGGCGGCGACCAGGATGGCGCCGAGCGAGCACTCGGCCACGGCGAAGCGGATCGAGGCGGCGAGGCCGCCGTTGCGGTAGGCGGTGGGGGTCATGCCGAGCCGGCCGGCGGCCTGCGCGTAGAAACGGCTGGGGGCGTTGTAGCCCGCCTCGTAGATCGCGCGGGTGACGCTGCCCGAGCTGGCGAGGTTGCCTTGGAGGCGGGCGGCACGGCTCGCGTCGGCGTAGCCCTTCGGTGTCACGCCGGCGATGCGCTTGAAGATGCGATGGAAATGGTAGGGGCTGACGCCGACCTCGCGCGCGACGTCGTCGAGGCAAGGTGGGTTCTCGGCCTGATCGATCAGGCGGCAGGCTTGACGGACGATGGCGGCGTGGCGTGCGCGGGGGTCGGGCTCGTCGGGCCGGCAGCGCTTGCACGGCCGGAAACCCGCGTGCTCGGCCGCTCCGCAGGTGAGGTGGAAGGTCACGTTCTCGCGCAGCGCAGGCCGGGCCGCGCAGCTCGGACGGCAATAGACGCCCGTGGTACGGACGCCGTAGACGAAGCGCCCGTCGAAGGCGCGGTCGCGTCGCCCGATGGCCGCATGGCGGTCATCGTCGGTCAGGGTGTCAGTGTGAGCGGCCACCTCTGGTCTCCTCATGCTGAGCCGCACGCTCGGCTCGATCCACCGAAGCTAGCGGGGCGGCCGCCGGCACGCTTCCCGGCGCTTGCTCTCGAATTCGGCGACGTTCCGCCGCCGCGGCGCGCGCCCGGTGCGGCCAGACGTCGCGCCGGAGGAGAGGCCGTCCCGTGATGACCTGGGAGGTCATTGCGGCGCCGCCGGCTCGCCGTCACCTTCGTGCGCACTCGAGACCGCGAAGGAGAAGATCGATGAGTTCACAGCCGGACCTGACATTCGGCGCGGTCGGCGCGCCCGTCGAGGCCTTCCAGTACGAAGCCACCAGCAAGCGAAGCTTCGCCGCGGTGCTGTCGTCGCTGGCCGCCGAGATCGACCGCGCCGGTCTGCGGTTGCTGCAGGAGATCGACGTCCAGGGTGCCCTGGCCGGCGTGGGCCGATCGACCGGCGGCTTCCGCCTCTTGTTCTTCTTTCATCCCGCTCTCGTGATCAGGGTGATCTCGGCGGATGTCAGCGCGATGGTCGAGGCGCCTCTCAAGCTCGTCGCCGTGGAAAACCCGGACGCGACCGTAACGCTGCGGATCGCCGAGCCGGCGCTCTCGTTCGGTCGCTACGGCAATGCCGCGCTCGACGAGCTCGGAGAGGAGCTGTCCGCCACCGTGCGCCGGATCGTCGAGCGCAGCGTCTGACCGACGGCGCGATGGCTCGGGTCGCGTCCCGGTCGAGCGAACTCGGGCGGCTGCTGCGGCATTGGCGCGACCGCCGGCACCGCAGCCAGCTCGATCTGTCGCTCGAGACCGGCATCTCGCAGCGGCACATCAGTTGCGTCGAAAGCGGCAGGAGCATTCCGGGGCGGCGGACACTCCTGGCGCTGGCGCAGGAGCTCGACGTGCCGCTGCGCGCGCGCAATGCGCTGCGGCGTGCGGCGGGGTATGCGGCGAACTCCCCGCAAGACGAGCTGGCCGCCCCGGCGATGGGCAGCGTCCGCCACGCGCTCGAGCGCATGCTGCGCCAGCAGGAGCCGTTCCCGGCGCTCGTGCTCGATGCCGGCTGGAACGTGGTGATGACGAACCGGGCGGCGCCCTTGTTCTTCGGGCGGTTCGTCGACCTCGCGGCGAGACCGAAGCCGCGCAATCTGCTGCGGCTGGTCGCCGATCCCGACGGCCTGCTTCCGTTCATCGCCAATTGGGAGGAGGTCGCGGCAAGCCTGCTCGAGCGCATCGACCGCGAGTCGCCGGGGCGCGTCGACGAGGAGACCAGGCGGATGCTGGCGAACCAAGCTGCGCAGTCGCGCCGGCGGGAGGCGGGCGCCGACGCGACCGCGCCCACGGTGCCGCTGGTGTTCGAGCAATCCGGCGTGCGGTTGAGCTTCTTTTCGCTCGTGACCACGGTGGGAACCCCTCGAACGGTGGTCGCCCAGGAGCTCCGGCTCGAGTGCATGTTCCCCGCCGATCGCGAGACCGAACGGATCTATCCCACGTTCCTCCAGGGTCTGGTCCCGGGCCCGTACGTCGCGGCGGGAGCCAAACGCCCCGTGCGCGTGGCGGAGGCCGGGGCAGCGC
>CAXUBM010000254.1:0-3719 GCA_964249235.1 uncultured Acetobacteraceae bacterium
GTCGGCGACCAGCCGCAGCGAGGGCCGCCCCACGCCCCGCAGCGACCGGTAGATCGACAGGTAATCCTCCGCCATCCGGCGCGCCGTAAACCGCTGCTCGAACCGCCGCCTGATCGCCCGGTTGTCGAAGCTCGCCAGCTTCTCCACCACGCCGATCGCCCCGGTCTCGTCCTCGACGATCAACCCCGTCCGCCCGTGCTCCAGGATCTCCGGCACCGAGCCGCGGTTGAACGCCAGCACCGGCGTGCCGCACGCCATCGCCTCGATCATCACCAGCCCGAACGGCTCCGGCCAGTCGATGGGCATCAGCAGCCCCACCGCGCCCGACAGGAACGCCGGCTTCTGCGCATCGTTGATCTCGCCGATCAGCTCCACGCCGCCGCCCGCCAGCATCGGCTTGACCACCGAGTCGAAATACTCCTGGTCCGCCCGGTCCACCTTGGCCGCGATCTTTAGCGTGATCCCCGCCGCCCGCGCGATCCGGATCGCCCGGTCGCAGCCCTTCTCCGGGCAGATCCGCCCCAGGAACGCCAGGTAGTCGCGCCTGCCCTCCGTGGGCGTCAGCAGGTCCGCCGGCAGCCCGTGCAGCACCGTACGTATGAAGTTCGCCTGCGGCAGCGGCCGCCGCTGGCTGTCCGAGATCGACACCACCGGCACTTCGGGAAACGCGTTGAACACCGGCTGCAGCTCGTTGAGGTCCAGCCGCCCATGCAGCGTGGTCACGAACGGCACCTTCTGCCGGCTGAACATGCTGAACGGCCAATAATCCATGTGGAAATGCAGGATGTCGAACTCGTCCTTCATCCGCATCACGGTTTCCATCAGCAGCATGTGCGGTGCGATCGGGTCGCGGATCGCCGGATCGAGCCGCAACGCACGCGGCCAGCACGCCCGCAGCGTCGCCGAGGTCTTGCTGTCGCCGCTCGCGAACAGCGTCACGTCGTGGCCCAGCGCCACGAGCTCCTCGGTCAGGAACGACACCACCCGCTCCGTCCCGCCATACAACTTCGGCGGCACGGCTTCGTGAAGCGGCGCGATCTGGGCAATACGCATCGTGTCGGGCTCCTCGAAGTTGAATGAAATTATAACACCATGTAATCGCGGCGATAGTGCGGCGGTCTTCGGGTATTCCTTTGACCTTGCACGAGTGCCGCCTCTTCATCACAAGACGCGCGAGAGCCGCTTTCGTTGCACTCTATGTTTGAGGGCCCGTCCGCGTGACCTGATCCCGACCTCGCCGGCCGAACCCGCCCGATCCCCGACCCGGCGGGCCGACCCATGACCCGGCCGATCGCCCCAGAACGATCCGCTCGACGCGGTCCCCACGCTCGCTTAAAGGTCGAGGCGATGCCCCGATCCGATCATCAGGAGCCGGAGCCGACGTTGCACGATCTGACGCGCTTCGCCGGCCGTCCGATCGGGTTCATGTTGAGCTACGCCCGCCGCCATCTCCTTGCCCACGCGGTGATCCTGTTCTCCGTCCTGGTCGGCGTCGCCTGCTCGGTCAGCGCGTCCTTCGCCTCCAAGCTCCTCGTCAACGCGCTCCAGGCCGCCTCCGTCGACCACCACAAGATCGGCCAGATCTGGGTCGCGGTGGTCATCCTCCTGGCCCTGATCGCGGTCGACAACCTGTCCTGGCGCGCCGGCGGCTGGATCTCCACCCGCACCTTCGTCGACGTCACCGGCGACATCCGCCGCGACCTCTTCCGCCACCTCACTCGCCATTCCCCCGCCTACTTCGCCGACCGCATGCCCGGAACGCTGGCCGGCCGCATCACCGCCACCGCCAACGCCACCTTCCTGGTCGAGAACCTGGCCACCTGGAACGTGCTGCCGCCCACCCTCGCCGTGATCATCTCCATCATCTACATGGCCACCGTGCGCTGGTGGATCGCGCTCGGCCTGGTCGTCCTGTCGGTGGCGCTCTCCATGCTTCTCTTCCGCCTCGCCGCCGCCGGCCGCGTGCTGCATCACCGCTACGCCGCCGACGCGGCCCAGGTCGACGGCGAGCTCCTCGACGTCATCAACAACATGCCGCTCGTCCGCGCCTTCGGCGCCTCCAAGCGCGAGCGCCTGCGCTTCTCCCGCCGCCTGCGCGGCGAGATGAGCAGCCGCACCCGCTCGCTGCGCTACCTCGAGAAGCTCCGCCTGCTCCACGCCGTGCTGACCGCGGCCCTCACCGCCGCCCTGCTCGTGATCTCGGTCCTGCTCTGGATCGGTCGCCAGGCCTCCACCGGCGACATCGTCATGATCACCAGCCTGGGCTTCACCATCCTGCACGGCACCCGCGACCTCGCCGTCGCCCTGGTCGAGACCATCCAGCACATCGCCCGCCTCGCCGAGGCCCTGGGCACGCTCCTGCTGCCCCACGACATGCCCGACGACCCGCAGGCCACCGGCTTCGCCCAACCCGCCCGCGGCGCGGTGGAGTTCCGCGGCGTCGTCTACGCCTACCCCGGCGCCGACCGCGTCCTCGACGGCTTCGACCTCCTCGTCGAACCCGGCCAGCGCATCGGCCTCGTCGGCCGCTCCGGCTCCGGCAAGACCACCGTGCTCGCCCTGCTCCAGCGCCTGCGCTACATCCAGGGCGGCGAGCTCATCATCGACGGCACCGACATACGCCGCCTCACCGACGTCGCCCTGCGCAACGTCATCTCCGTCGTCCCCCAGGACGTCTCCCTGTTCCACCGCTCGGTCCTGGAGAACATCCGCTACGGCAAGCCGGAGGCCAGCGACGACGAGGTGGTGGCCGCCGCCGACGCCGCCGGCTGCCGCGACTTCATCGAGGCCATGCCCGAAGGCTTCAACACCGAGGTCGGCGACCGCGGCATCAAGCTCTCCGGCGGTCAGCGCCAGCGCATCGCCATCGCCCGCGCCTTTCTGCGCAACGCTCCCATCCTGCTGCTCGACGAGGCCACCAGCGCGCTCGACAGCGAGAGCGAGCACCGCGTCCAGGAAGCGCTCGACCGCCTGATGGTGGGCCGCACCGTGATCGCGGTCGCCCACCGCCTCTCCACGCTGCGCAATTTCGACCGCATCGTCGTCATGCAGCAGGGCCGCATTCTCCAGGACGGCCCCCCCAGCGTGCTGGAGCGCGAATCCGGCCCCTACCGCGAACTGCTTTCGCTGCAGGCCATGACCCTCGAGGACGTCGCCTAGCAGGGCGGCCCCGGGCACCGCCCAGGCGAGCCCGTGTTATTTTTCAGACCCCCTCCAGCCCGGGCAACCCATTCCTAATTTGAAACGAACAGCAGGGGGGCGCTCTTCGAAAGATGCCCGCCGAGCCCCGAAACAGCGTGTTAACGCTTGGCCTCCGGGCTAAACGAGACGTTAATAACGTCACGCGCTCAGGCCGATCCGCCCGGCCGCAGCCAGATTTGCAGAGGAGTTCGCATTGCTCTTCCAAACCGTCGTCACCCCGATCCTGGCCAACGACACCAGCCCCGAGCGCCTCAGCCAGCGCGCCTACCAGGCCATCCGCGTCGCCCTGCGTTCCGGCGAGCTCCGCCCCGGCCAGCGCCTGATCCTGCGCCCGCTCGCCGCCAAGCTCGGCCTGAGCGCCACCCCGGTCCGCGAGGCCCTGCTCCGCCTCGTCTCCGAGCAGGCCCTCGGCCTGGACGAGCGCAACTCCGTCCTGGTTCCCACGCTCGGCGCCGACGAGATCGAGGAGCTGCGCGAACTCCGGCTCGACCTCGAAGGGCGCGCCGGCTGAGCGAGGG
>CAXUBM010000255.1:0-3709 GCA_964249235.1 uncultured Acetobacteraceae bacterium
TGCGGCGTGATCATGCTCGGGGTCGTCCTGCTGGCCAACGGCCGGGCCGCGCGGCCCAGCCCCGGCGTGTTCATGACCTGCGTCATCTGCCCCCCCAGGCATGGCGCGGACCCCGACGGGGACTTGACCCCAGGGCCATCGAGTCCGGCCCCGAGTCTCAGAACCCCGCTGAGAAACTCCGACTAAGTGCCTACAAGACCCCATCCATGTCCGCAACCCAAAGACGCGCCTGCCCGCATTTCTTGCCTGCCGGCCGGTCGCGATCCGCGGATTCGGGCCGCGCCCGGCGGAGAAGAGTTTGCAGGGAGCGGGCCTATCGGCTAGGCGAGGTGGCATGAATGTCGTCCCGGTGCCGCGCGACCTCGTCGACCGTTCGGCAGTCGGTCGGCGATCCGATGTCACCCTCGTCCTGCGTCCGGCGCGCGGCGCCGCCCGGCAGGCCGCCGCCTGGCGCGACGTCGCCGACGGCGTCCGCCTCTGGCGGCTGGGCGTCACCCTGGGATGGCTCGACATCAAGCTCCGCTACCGCGGCTCCATCCTCGGCCCCTTCTGGCTGACGCTTTCGACCGCCGTCATGGTCGCGGCGCTGGGCGTTGTCTGGGGCACCCTGTTCCACATGCAGCTCGCCAGCTACCTGCCCTTCCTCGGCCTCTCGCTGGTGCTCTGGGGCAGCGGCCTCAACGGACTCGCCACCGATGCCTGCGGCACCTTCACCCAGGCCGACACCACCATCCGGTCGGTCCGCATGCCGTTCTCGGTGCAGATCATCCGCACCCTGACCCGCAACCTGATCGCGCTCGGCCACAACATCGTCGTCCCCTTGGCCACCTTCGCCCTGTACGGCGCCTGGCCCGGCCCGACCGCGCTCTGGGCGCTCCCCGGCATCCTGCTCTGGCTCCTCGACGGCGTCGCCGTCTGCATGCTGCTCGGCGCCATCAGCGCCCGCTTCCGCGACATCCCGCCCATCGTCGGCAGCGTCATGCAGATCGCCTTCTACGTGACCCCCGTCATCTGGAAGCCCGAGCAGATCGCCGGCCGCCGCCTCTGGATGCACTACATGCAGTTCAACCCCTTCGACAGCCTGCTCGAAGTGGTCCGCCGCCCCCTGCTCGGCCACGCCATCACCCTGACCGACTGGGCCTTCGCCCTGGTCTACAGCGCCGCCCTGTGCCTCGTCGGCTGGCTCGCCTTCGTCAGGGCCCGATCGCGCCTCGCCTTCTGGGTCTGAGGCGATGACCTCCGTCGTCCAGGTCGATGGCCTCTGCATCGACTTCCCGCTCTATCACGGCAGCGCCCGCAGCCTGAAGAAGACCGTGATGGCCGCCGCCTCCGGCCGTCTCGGCAAGGACGACCACCGCCGCACCGTGGTCCAGGCGCTCCGCGACGTCACCTTCACGCTCCGCCCCGGCGACCGTCTCGGCCTGGTCGGCCGCAACGGCGCCGGCAAGTCCACCCTGCTGCGCGCAATCGCCGGCATCTACGAGCCCGTGCTCGGCGACGTGCGCATCCACGGCAAGATGAACGCGCTGCTCGACACCAATCTCGGCATGAACGGCGACCTCACCGGCCGCGAGAACATCATGCTCCGCGGCCTCTATGACGGCCTGTCCGGTCCCGAGATCACCCACCTGGAGAACGACGTCGAGGAGTTCGCCTCGCTCGGCGAGTTCCTCGACCTCCCCGTCCGCTTCTACTCCTCCGGCATGATCGTCCGCCTCGGCTTCGGTCTGGCCACCGCCATCCGTCCCCAGGTCCTGCTCATGGACGAGTGGTTCATGGCCGGCGACACCGCCTTCCAGGACCGCGCCCACGCGCGCCTGGCCAGCCTCGTCCGCGGCGCCGAGATCCTCGTCATCACCTCGCACACGGCCGGCGTCATCCTCGAATGGTGCACCCGCGCCATCTGGCTCGACGGCGGCCGCGTCCGCGCCGACGGCAATCCCGAGGAGGTCCTCTCCGCCTATCTCGGCCGCCCCCTCCGCCCCGAGGCTGAGCTCCTGACCCAGGCCGGCGTCTAGCAGGCTGCCGAGAGACGGTCGCCCGTTCGGCGCGACGCGCTCGTCTCGATGGGCGGCGGCTCAAATGCGCGGTCGGGACATTCGGACGGGTTTGCTTTTCAGCGACGTCAGCTGCGGACCACCCGTTGCGGCTGATCCGCGCTGTGGCGGACGCGGCGCTCGCGTGACGTCCGCGGATCTTGAGGGCTTGCATGCGCAGATCGGCGGTCCGTCGACCCCACCCGACCGGTTGTGCTTGACCTGCCGGCGACACCCTGGGGTGCGACCTTGCGGCGACCGCCTATAACCTGATCCGACTGCCCCAATCGTTCAGCGAAAGCGCGTCGGCCCGCGGCGGCCCGTCCAGCATCGCGTGGCAAAGAGGAAACAGATCGGGATCGAAGGGCCCGAGGCCCTTCGCAGGTCGAGGACAGCGTCCTCGCCTCGCTGTCTCACCAGACTCCTAGAGCATCTCAACCGAGAAGAGCACATCCCGACCCCGTCGGATCGGGCGGTGTCCAGGGCGGCGGAACCCCGGCACCGCCCCGGCTCACCCGCCGGTTCCGACCAGGCCGAACCGACGCAGGTACCGCCCGCGCATCGGTTCGAGCTCCTCCGCCTCGATCCCGAAATCCGCCAGCTCGTAGCGGTTGCGCCCGTATCCACCCCGCGGCCGCCGCTCCACATACGCCGCCATCGCCGCCAGCGCCGGCCCGTCCACCGCCACGCCCAGCCGCCCGCACAGCGCGCCGACCGTCCCGACCGGATCGCCGATCAGCGCGTCGTGGCGGACATGCTCCGCCGCGCCGTCGCCGATCCCCATGATCCGGCCCATCCCGTCGAGCCAGTCCCGCACCACCTGCCGGCCGATCTCCCGTCGGTCGATGTTGCGCGCGAACGGCCGACGCAGCAGTTCCGTCAGCCGCGCCACCGACGCGATCACCCGCAGCGGATCGCGATGCACCAGCACCAGCCGCGCATCGGGAAACGCACGCCGCAGCGAGTCGATCGCGAACACGTGGTCGGGCGATTTCAGCACCCAGCGCGCCGCACCCGGACCCTGCAGATGCTGCAGGAACCGCCGGTTGAACCGATACGCCGCGTCGTGCCCCGCCCGGTCCAGCCACGCCCGGTACGACGGCACCCGGTGCGTGCTGTCGTATCGCAGGCTGCGGAAGACGTGCGCCGACATTTCCGTGCACTCCTGCGGCGTGTCCGCGGTGATCGGATGCAGGCTCGCCAGCTCCGGCGCCAGCCGGTGAAAGAGGGCGAGCTGCCGCGCGAACCTGTCGCGTCCCGAGCGCCGCCCGAGCGACCGGTGGTCCGGCACCGGAAACGCCGTCTGCCAGGCGCGCGGCGCGCTCAAGCCCGGATGCTCCGCCATCAGCGCCTGCAGGAAGGTCGTCCCGCTGCGCGGCAGCCCGGTGATGAACACCGGCGCCTCGATCCGCCGCCCCGCGATCGACGGATCCTCCTGCTCCCGCTCCGCCATCATCAGCAGGTTGGAGATCTTCGCCACCAGGTCGTGGCGCGTCGCCACGGTCCCGAGCACCGACAGCCGCCCCTCCGAGCGCAGGCTCGCCACCAGCGCCGCCAGTGCCGCCTCCATCTCGGGCGCCACCTGCACCGACAGCCGCGTCCGCCGCCGCGCCGCCTCGATCAGCCCGCCGGCGTCGGCCAACCCGCCCACGCGCCGGAGCAGCCCGCCACCC
>CAXUBM010000256.1:0-3704 GCA_964249235.1 uncultured Acetobacteraceae bacterium
AGTCAGGCTTTCGGCCGCGCCGGTCACCCGCTTCGCCGCGGTCCCGGTGCTGTTCGACGCGGAACCGACGTGACCGCTCCTCGCGGTCACCTGCCGGGCGCTCGCCGCCGTGTGCCGCACGTTGCGCGCGATTTTCGCGGTGGCCGCTTCTTGCTGCTCGATGGTGGCGCTGACCGACCCGACCGCGGCAACGGCCTCGCGGGTCGCGGCCTGGCGCTGGCTGACGTGCGAGCCGATCTCGCCGGCCGGCTGGCGCGCGATGCTGGCCTACACCGCAGCGCCGGTGATCCGGGCGGAATGCGTGATCCGGCGGCTGATCTCGCCGATGCTGGACGCCCGTTGTCGGGCGGACACCGTGACCGATCCTGGTTCTCGGCGGTGGCGGCCGTGGTCGACATCGTGCGGGCGGTCGCCAGCAGACCGGCCGCGCGGTCCACCACGGTCGAGAGCAGGCGGCCGATCCTGGCCTCGAACTGGCCGGCGGCGGTTGGCACGGCCGGCTTCCGCCGGGACTCGGGGGCCGCGCAGGGAGGGGATCAGCTGGTGATCTGCACCCGCAGGCCGCCGGTGCGCTCGAGGACGTTGACCGCGACCTCGGTGCCGAGGCGGGCGAGATGGATGGTGGCGCGCGCCTCGCCGATGGCGACGTTGTGCAGCGTCATCTCGTCGAGGAAGTCGGGCAGGCGCGGGCGGTCGAAATGGACGGTGGTGGTGGCGGGGTCGAAGCGGATGCCGAGCGTCGCCTGCACCAGCGCCGGCAGGGCGGTGGCGGCCCAGGCCTGGGGCGAGCAGGCGACGGGGTAGTGGACCGGGCCGAGGCCGCGCTCGCGGGAGAAGCCGCAGAAGAGCTCGGGCAGGCGTCGCTGGTCGGTGTACATCGAGGCGTCGAACAGGCCGGTGAAGAGGCGCTCGGCCTCGTCCTTGAGCGAGAGGTGGGAGAAGCCGATCGCGATCAGGGCGTTGTCGTGCGGCCAGACGGAGCCGTCATGATAGGCCATCGGGTTGTAGCGGGGCTCGCCGGCGGCGATCGTGCGGATGCCCCAGCCGGAGAAGAAGTTGCGGCCCATCAGCTGGCGGGCCACGGCGCGGCAGCGGTCCTCGCGGGCGATGCCGGTCATCAGCAGGTGGCCGGCGTTGGACGAGCGGACGCGGCAGGGCTGCTTCCTGCCGTCGAGCGCGATGGCGTAGGTCTCGAGCTCCTCGCACCAGAAGGCGGCCTCGAACTGGTCGCGCAGCCGGTGGGCTTCGGCGACGAGCGCGTCGGCGCGGGCTTCGTGGCCGAGCGCGCGGGCCATGGCGGCGGCGAGCGTCTTGGCGGCGAAGACGTAGCCCTGCACCTCGCACAGGGCGATGGGGCCGTCGGCGAGGGTGCCGTCGGCGTGGAAGATGCTGTCGAAACTGTCCTTCCAGCCCTGGTTGAGAAGGCCGTCGGCGTTCTTGCGGCCGTACTCGATCAGGCCGTCGCCGTCGCGGTCGCCGTACTGGTCGACCCAGGCCAGGGCCGCCTCGATGTGCGGCCAGAGCGCGCGGATGGTGTCGAGGTCGTGGGTGCGCTGCCAGTACTGGCCGGCGAGCCAGACGAACAGCGGCGTGCTGTCGACCGAGCCGTAGTAATGGCGGAAGGGGACCTCGCCGAGCTGGGCCATCTCGCCGTCGCGGACCTCGTGCAGGATCTTGCCGGGTTCGGCGTCGGCGGCGGGGTCGAGCGCGGTCGCCTGGTGCTGGGCGAGGTAGTTCAGCACGCCGCGGGCGATGGCGGGGTCGAGCCAGAGCATGAACATCGCGGTGATCAGTGCGTCGCGGCCGAAAACGGTGCTGTACCAGGGGACGCCGGCGTAGGGGTAGGGGCCGGTCTCCTTCTGCGTGAGCAGCATGTAGATGTCGCAGATCGAGCGGCGGATGGCCTCGTTGAAGATCTCGTTCGACGTGGCGATGGCGGTGGCGCGGGCCGAGGATGAACGCAGGGCGCGGCGGGCCTCGACGAGGGAGAAGAGGAAGGATTGCGCGGCGGTCATGGTCGGGGGGGCCGCGTCGCAGCTGATCTCGAAATGGATGATGGCGCGGCGCTGCGGCTCGAGGCGGAAGGGGCAGCTGGCGCCGTCGCTGGTCAGGGCGTCGGGGGGGGGGGAGAAGCGGACACGGGTGCGACGCGCGTGGCCGTCGAGGCCGTCATAGACGAGTTCGACCGTGTCGCCGGTCACCACGGGCGGGCGATGGGTGCCGTGGCGGGTGCGGCGCATGCCGCGGGCCTCGAAGAGGTCGGCGAAGTCGGCCTCGAAGCCGATCACGATGTGGAGCTCTTCGAGCTTTTCCGAGTAGTTGCGGACCAGGACGCGCTCGAAGCAGGTGTCGGCGTAGATGAAGCGCGAGCGTCGGACGTGGATCGTGTCGTGGGGGAGCACGGTCTGGCCGGCGGCGTCGGTGAAGTCGGGATTGGTGAGGTCGCAGGTCAGGGTGGCGTTGTTGTCGCGGATGGTGGAGCTGAGCAGGATCGGCACGGCGCCGTTGAGCGCCAGATCGAGGCGCGACAGGTAGCGCGTGTCGCGGTGGTAGAGGCCGTCGGCGATGCCGGGACCCATCAGGATGTTACCGGTGGTGTCGAACACGCCGAACGTGTCGCCGCTCTTGAGCGAATGGTGGCGGCGCTCGGCCAGCGACGAGGCGGCGCCGACGGCGTAGGCGTGGGGAATCGCGCTGTCGTCCATCGGGTGCTCCGTTCGCGGCGCGGCACAGGTGCGGCATGTGTCGGCGATGCGCAAGCGTTAGCAGGCGAGACGGCGCCGCCCTGTTTCGATCGCGCCCATCGGGCGGCGGCGCCCCCGACGGGATCCAGGGGCCGAGCGCCTGGGTGAACCCCCTGCCGCCTGGAGGCGTTGCCGCGACCTGGAGGGTGCGATGGCGGAACGGCCGATCTGGCGAGGACAGTTGCGGTTGGCGCTGGTGAGCTGCCCGATCTCGCTGCACACGGTGCACCGGGCTTCGAGCGGGGTGCATTTTCACTTCATCAATCCCGAGACCGGCAACCGGGTGCGCATGGTGACCGAGGATGCCGAAACGGGCGAGGAGCTGTCGCGCGGCGATCTCAAGCGCGGCTACGAATACGAGAAGGGACACTACGTCGTTCTCGAGGAGGAGGATTTCGAGACGGCGCGGGTGGAAAGCTCGTCGCTGCTGGTGATCGACAAGTTCGTGCCGTCGGGGGAGATCGACCCGATCTACTATGATTCGAGCTACTACGTGGCGCCGGACGGGGACGCCAAGGCGGGCAACGACGTCTATCCCGTGCTTCGGGACGCGATCGCGCGAACCGGCCGGGTGGCGTTGTCGCGGCTGGTGATCTCCCGGCGCGAGCGGCCGGTGGTGCTGCATCCGCTCGGCAAGGGGATCGTGCTGCACACGCTGTATCAGGCCGGCGACGTCGTCGACGCGTCGGGGCTGTTCGAAGCGATCCCGGCGGGCAAGCCGGACGCGGACATGGTGGCGCTGGCGAGCCAGCTGATCGAGCGGCAGGCGGGACATTTCACGCCGGACGACGCCGAGGATCGCTACGAGGCGCGGCTGCGCGAGGTGATCGACGCCAAGCTGGGCGGGCAAAGCCCTGAACCGCCGCCCGAGCGGGCGGAGGACGGCAAGGTGGTGGACCTGATGGCGGCGCTGCGGCGCAGCCTGGGACAGGAGGACAAGGCGCCGGCGCGCCGGCCGGC
>CAXUBM010000257.1:0-3693 GCA_964249235.1 uncultured Acetobacteraceae bacterium
GACCCGTTCATCTGCTCGGTCGTGTTGGGGAAGGCCTGCGCCAGCGCGTAGGCGAGATCGCTCTGCCCGGCGAAATCCCCGCCCTGACCGTGCGCCATCGCCACCAGCGCCCGCCCTTGCCCCACCACCGGGCCGTCACGCACCACGCGCTGCGTGAACAGCCCGACCGCCGTGTCCACCGCGACACCCGCCGACGGATACCAGACCCCGACCGCAACCTGCGGCTGCGCGACGTCTTTCACGTGCAGGATGGTAAATCCCACCGGGGCGGCCGATGCCGTCGCCCGTCCCCACAGTCCGGCCAACACGACGACCAGGATCAAGAACGCCCGCATGGCACCCTCCGTCATCTCCGAACCCGACGGTCACAAGGAAGCGGTCCTGCGCGTGCAACCGGCGTCGAGATCCTCCAACGCGCTGACCCTGCTCGCCATCCTCGCCGTCTTCTACACCCTCTACTTCGCCGCCAGCATCGTGCTGCCCTTCGTCATGGCCGTGGTGCTCAACCTGCTGCTGGCTCCCGCCATGCGCTTCCTCAACCATCGCCTCCGCGTCCCCAAGACCGTCGCCTCGCTCCTGCTCATCCTGCTTCTCTTCGGCTTCTGTGCCGCCATCGTCTTCGCCATCTCCGTGCCCGCCTCCGGCTGGATCGCCAAGGCTCCCGACAGCCTGGCTGCCCTGCAACACAAGCTCGCCTTCCTGCGCCGGCCGATCGCCGCCGTGCAGGGCGGTCTCGCCCACCTAGAGGGCATGGTGTCCAGCGGCCACGGCGGCGCGGGAGGCGCCAGCAGCTTCGGCAGCAACCTCGCCGGCATGCTCACCACCGGCCTGAGCGGCACCCGCTTCTTCCTCGGCGAGGTCTTCACCCTGGTCCTGATCCTGTTCTTCCTGCTCGCCTCCGGCGACAGCCTGCTCCGCCGCTTCGTCGAGATCATGCCCACCCTGGCCGACAAGCGCCGTGCGGTGCAGATCGCCACCGAAATCGAGCAGAACGTCTCCCTCTATCTCGCCACCATCACGGTGATGAACGCTCTGGTCGGCGTTCTGAACCTGCTCCAGGTCTGGGCGCTGGGCATGCCCAACCCGCTCCTGTGGGGCGTCGTCGCCTTTGTCCTGAACTACGTCCCGATCCTCGGCCCGATCACCGGCATCGCCATCTACTTCTTCGTCGGTCTGTTTGCCTTCAACTCGATCCTGCACGCCCTGCTGCCGCCGGCGATCTATCTGGCCATCCATCTCATGGAGGGGGAAACCATCACCCCCCTGCTGCTGGCCCGCCGCTTCACCCTCAACCCGGTCCTGGTCATGTCTTCGCTCATGTTCTGGGACTGGATGTGGGGCATCGTCGGCGCCTTCCTCAGCGTGCCGCTGCTCGCCGTGCTCAAGATCGTCTGCGATCACGTCGACGCGCTCGCCCCGATCGGCCACATCCTCGGCGGCAGTCCGCGCCGGTCCCGCGCCGCCAAGACCGCCGCCGACACCGCCAGGGTGGTCGCCGGCGGCTGATCACTCCGCCGCCGCGACCACCCTTTCCCTTTCGACCTGCCGGCCGACGCCCGCCAACTCCGCGGTCGGCATCACCTCGTCCTCGGTCCAGAACAGCCCGGCTCGGCGCGCCAACCACCCCAACCGTATGCTCGACGACCACACCGCGATCGGAACCGCCCCTACCAGGCCGGTCAGGAACGGCGCCAGCCAGACCACCGCATCACCACGCCACACGAGCATCGCGCCTGCCGCAGCCGCGCCGATCAGCGTGTGCGGCCACAGCCGGCACCACGCCTCGCGCCACCCCAGCGCCCGGTCGCCGCGCGCCGCCGCCTCCCAAGCCACAACCCGGCCGGCCGCCGTCGACAGCACGAACCCGGTGACCGACACCAGCAGGATCGGCGCCGTCACGGTGCTGAACACCTGCTCGATCAGGGCGCTGGCCAGCAGCCTCGCCCGTCCGCCGAATCCCCGCGCCGACCGCCCTGACACCAGCGCCCGCCCGATGCTCAGCAGCTTCGGCCCGAACAGCAGCATCAGCGTCAACCACGTCAGCGCCAGCACCGCCGCCGGCGGCGCGCTCCCCGCCGTGCCGCGCGAGAACAGCAGCAGGCCGCTCAGCCCCAGTCCCGCCGGCGCCGCCAGATAGTGCAGGATCCCGATCAGGATATGCAGTCGGGACGCCCACACGAACCCGGGTGCGCCGATCAGCCGCAGGTGCTGCAGATTGCCCTGACACCAGCGCCGCTCCCGCGCCAGGTGGTCCAGCAGGTTGCTTGGCGTCGTCTCGTAAGACCCCTCGATCGCGGGCGCCAGCTCCACGTCCCAGCCCGCGCGCAACAGCAGCGCCGCCTCGATCGTGTCGTGGCACAGCACCTCGCCGCCCAAGGGCGGCCTGCCCCGCAGCACCGGCAGTCGCGCATGCGCGCAAAACGGCGCCAGCCGGACGATCGCGTTGTGCCCCCAATACGTCCCCTGCCGTCCCTGCCAGAGATCCTGCCCCGCCACGTTCAGGGTCGTGCTCAGTCGCGCCGCGAACTGCTGCATCCGGCCGAACAGCGTTCCTGAGCCGACCGGATAGGACACCGACTGCACCAGTCCGGCGCCCGGGGACGCCTGCAGCGCCCGCGTCAGCTGGCGGATCGCAGCCCCCGTCATCAGACTGTCCGCGTCCAGAATGATCGCGTGGTCGAACGCCGGCCCGGCCTCCTGGCAGAACTCGGTCAGGTTGCCGGCCTTGCGCCCCACGTTGCGGGCCCGCCGCCGGTAGCGCACCACCACGCCCGACGGCGTCACCGTCTCGCGCGCGAACACGGCGTCTTCGCGCGCGATGACGCTCGGATCCTGGCTGTCGCTGAGCACGAAGATGCTGACCCCGTCGGCCGGCTTCAGCGATGCCGCCATCACCGCCACCGAGGCCGCGACCACGTCCGGCGGCTCGTTGTAGACCGGCAGCAGCAACGCCGTCCGCGCCGGCGCGATCCACTCGGCCGCCAGGGCACGTCGACGCCGCGGCACCAGCCCGAGCACCGACGCCCAGGCCGACAAGGCCATCCGCGCATAGCCGACCAGCGAAAAGGCGATCAGCAGGGTCTCGCCGACGGCTGACGCGCGCCTGAGCACCAGCGCCGCCAGCGTGGTCGCCGCGATGGCGAACAGCGCCGCCGGCGCGGCTTGCAGCACCACCCGCGAGCGAGGCGACATCGACGGCTCCCGTGATCTCGGGCGCCACGTGCGCCTGCTTGGACCACCCTATCTTTGGCCGTTTTCCGCCTTCACCACCCCCGACGGCTTCGTCGCCGGCGCCGCCTCGTCAGTGCGTCGCGACCACCTCGTCCGGCAGCAGCCCCCACATGGCCGCACGCGGCAGGAAACCGCTGACCCCTTTGATCTGCACTCGGCACCAGTCCGAAGCCGCCGGACACGATGAGATCCGTCCGATCGCCCCCGGCTCGAGATAGGCGAGCGGCGCTGCGTTCGCCGCCGCCGCGGCTCGCAGCGTCTGCGCTTTCGCCAAATCTCCCGAGGAGGCCGCGCTCGAGGTCGAGGTCGCGGTCGCGGTCGCCGCCGGCGGCGCCACCGCCACGAACGTCCGATCCCCGACCAGCGTCGCCTGATGCACCCACCCCTCGGTTCCGTCCTGCAGCTTGACCAGCCTTAATTAGTCGTATTCCAGCTAGATCTACACCGGCAGGTCCCGCCGTT
>CAXUBM010000258.1:0-3668 GCA_964249235.1 uncultured Acetobacteraceae bacterium
CGACATCAGATGTTCCGTCGGCGACCCCGCCCGCGCCCGGGCGGCCCTCGACCTGCCGCCTCCGATCGCGCTCGCCCAGGGCCTGCGTCGCCTCGTTCTCGCCGGCGACGCCCTGAAGACAGGCCTACCCTACGCCGCCGCACAGGCGACGAGGACGGGATGGCAGGCCAAGGCTCTCTGAACGACGACACGCTGCCGGTCGAGATGACCGTCTCGCTCACCACCGGACGCGCCGAGGACGTCAGTCCGAAGAACCTCGCGGCCTTGGACGAGATCGTCATTCCCGTCGAGATCCACATTCCGATGACGCCCGCCTTGCGTGCCGCGTTGGCGCGCCGTCGCTAAAGGCTGGGGCTCGCGACCATACCCCACCTGCCGCCGGGCCTGCCCCACGACCGCGAAATGTCTCCAGCCGCGCCTTAAACCGAGGCGCCCCAGCTTCGCCTCGACTCGACCAACGCGTCCCAGGGCGGCACTCCCAGCGGGTGCTTGACCCCCATCACCAGCGTCACCAGCAGGCTGACCTGTTGCCGCTCCGCCGCATCCGTGCACGCATCCCGAGCCCGGCACAGGGCCTCCAGCGCCCTCGTCAGCCGGTCGGTATCGACCGCCGGCCTGACCGCGAGCGCCTCGTCGAGCCGGTCCAGCGCTTCCTCAATCGGCGGCATCGCGCACCCCGAGCCGCCCCGCCCGTATGTTGCAGGTGATCGCCTTGGTGCTGTGGATCGAGGTGTTGGCGTCACCCGTCATCGCCAGCAGCACGTTCGCGACCGCCCCTGTCGCGTAACCCTCGCGCCCGAACACCCAGGGCATGCCGATCTGGTAGACTGTCCGCCCTCTGATCACGAACGGCCGCATCCGCTCCGTCACCAGGGCACGCACCTCGATCTCCCCGCGTTTGGTCGACAAGACCGTCCAGTCCCGATTGAGGACGCCGATCCGATGCGCCAGCTCGGGCGGGATCTCCACGAACGCCTCCGGCTGCAGCTCGGCGGTGTGGGGCTGCACACGGCTCATGATGCCGCCGCAATGCAGTTCGGTCAGCCGGAACGTGGTCAGGACGTGCGGATAGGCGGGGTCGCCGACCTCGTGCAGTTCGTTGCCCGGCCGCGTCCATCGATAGGCGGTCGGATTGTCCTGGCGACCGTAGAGCGCATTGACCACCGGACTTTCGATGGGCTCGTAGTGGGTCGGCAGCGGACCGTCCTTCAGCCCCGTCGGCACGAACAGCATCGCCTTGCCGTCGGCCAGCATGATGAACGGGTCGTCGCCCCCGTGGGCGTCCATCCCTTGCGGCTGCGTCGAGAAATCCGGCCGAAAGGACGGCGCCTTGTCGGCGATGAAGTCCGGCACGTCGTGCCCGACCCACTTCTCCTCGGCCTCGTCCCACCAGACGAGCTTCTTGCGCTCCGACCAGGGCTTGCCTCGGACATCCGCGGACGCCCGGTTGTACAACGACCGCCGGTTCGACGGCCAGGCGAACCCCCATCCGGCATGATTGGTCGTGGACGGCCCGATGTCGGGCTTGCGCGAGCGCGCGACGTTGTGGCCTTCGCTGGGATAGATCCCGCAATACATCCAGCCGCCGCAGGCCGTGGTTCCGTCGTCCTTGAGTTGGGTATAGCTCGCGACCTGCTTGCGGTCGGCCACCGTGTAGCCATTGATCTCCCGCAGCACCGCCGCCGCGTCGGGCTCCCGCCGCTCGCCCCGCTCCGGATAGGCCCAGGTCAGCGCTCGCATGCCGCGGTCCCGGGGCAGATCGCTGTCGGCATACATCGCCTTGAGCCGCCGCCCGAGATGATAGATGAACCAGAGGTCCGACCGGCTGTCCCCCGGCGCCTCGAGCACCGCGTCGTGCCACTGCACGAGCCGCGACGTGTTGGTGACTGTTCCGTCCTTCTCGCCCGACAGTGCGCTCGGAAAGAGGAACACCTCGGTTCCGATCTCCTCCGGTCTGACCTCGCCGCGCTCGACCAGCCGCCCCTTCTGCCAGAAATTGGCGGTCTCCATCATCGCCATGTCGCGAACCACCAGGAACCCGAGCTTGCCGAGCCCGCGCTCGACCAGATCGGCGTTCACCGCCCCCACCAGCGGGTTCTGGCCCATCATGAACCAGCCGCGCATCAGCCCGTCCGCCATCGCCAGCGTCATCACCTGCTGCGACACGTCCCCGGTCAGCTTCGGCAGGAACTCGTAGCCCCACTCGTTCTCGGCGGTCGCATGCTCGCCGTACCAGGCCTTGAGCAGGCTGACCGCGTATTTCGGGAAATTGTGCCACCAGCCGGTCGCCGGCGTTTCCTCGTGCACGTAGTCGGCGAACGTCGCGTGCTTCTTGAACACGTTCGGCTGCGGCAGGTAGGTCGGCAGCATGTTGTACAGCGTCGGTATGTCGGTGCTGCCCTGGATGCTGACATGGCCGCGAAACGCCATGATGCCGCCGCCCGGCCGGCCCATGTTGCCCAGCAGCATCTGCACGATCGACGCCGCCCGGATGATCTGCACGCCCGTCGAATGGTGCGTCCAGCCCACCGCGTAGCAGATGGTCCCGGTCCGCTCGCGCCCCGAGTTCGCCGCCAGCGACTGGCAGACCTCGAGGAACGTTGCCCGCGGGGTCCCGCACAGGTCCTCGACCATCTCCGGCGTGTAGCGTGCATAATGCCGCCGCATGATCTGGTATACGCAGCGCGGGTGCTGCAGCGTCGGATCGCGCGGCGCCGGCCCCTTCGCCATCGACTGGTACGCCGTGTTGTCGCCCTGCGGCCCACGCACGCTGTGCTCGGCGAGCGAGGACGACACCGTCTTGCCCTCGTACTGCCAGGAACTCTCGCTGTAGGTCTCGCTCGTCGGATCGTAGCCCGAGAACAGGCCTTCATTGTCCTCGGCGTCGACATACGAATCTTCGATGATGTGCGAGATGTTCGTGTAGTTCAGGGCGTACTCGCGAAACCACCGGTCCTCCTCGAGCAGCCAGCGTATGATCCCGCCCAGAAAGACGATGTCGCTTCCCGACCGCAACGGCGCGTGCAGGTCCGCCAGCGCCGTCGTCCGCGTGAACCGCGGATCGGCATGGATGATCCGCGCCCCGCGCTCCTTGGCCTGCAGGATGAACCGGAACGCGATCGGATGATTCTCCGCCGCGTTCGATCCCATGATCAGGACGCAGTCGGCGTTCGCCAGGTCCCACACTGCGAGCGTGGCGGCGCCGCGTCCGAAGGAGGTCCCCAGACTGGGGACCGAGGAGGAGTGTCAGATCCTGGCCTGGTTCTCGATGTTGACCATCCCCAGGCCACCACCGAACAGCTTCTTGATCAGGTAGTTCTCTTCGTTGTCGAGCGTCGCCCCGCCGAGCGAGCCCAGCGCGATCGTCTGGTTGATGACGCGCCCGTCCGCGAGCCGTTCGACGAACGTCTCGTCGCGCGCCTTCTTCGTCAGCGCCGCGACACGGTCCATCGCCCACTCGAGGTCGCGCTCTTCCCACGCGGTCGCGTTCGGCGCCCTGTACATGACCCGGTTGACCCGCCCCGGGCTCGTCAGCACGCCCAGCGTCGAGGCGCCCTTGGGGCACAGCGTTCCCTGGTTGATCGGCGAGCGCGGATCCCCCTCGATGTGAACCGGCTTGCCGTTCTTCGCGTAGACGAGCTGACCGCAGCCGACCGCGCAGAACGGGC
>CAXUBM010000259.1:0-3659 GCA_964249235.1 uncultured Acetobacteraceae bacterium
GCACGAGATCCTCCGATAGCCAGGCTTGGAGAACGGTGTAGCTGACGGCGAGGATCGCGGGGCCGACGAAGAGGCCGACCAGGCCGAATGTCGACAGGCCGCCGATCACGCCAGCCAGGACCAGAAGCATCGGCAAGTCGGCGTTGCGGCGGATCAGGAAGGGACGCAGGAGGTTGTCGATGGTGATCGCGACGATCGAGATCGCCAGCAGGAGCGTGGCGTCGGCGCTGTCGCGGAAGATGTACATCCAGATCACCACCGGGACCAGCACCACGCCGGGGCCGAGCTGGGTGAGGCAGACGACGAACATCACCGCGGTCAGCACGGTGTAGCGCGGCACGCCGGAATGCTTCAGGCCGAGGCCGCCTACTAGCGACTCGACCAGCGCCGTCACCATCACCCCGATGGCGACCGCGCGGATGGCGTGGCCGGCGAGGATGGTCATCGCGCGGCCGCGCTCGCCGGCCAGCCGATGGCCGAGACGCAGCGCCAGGTCGGACGCGGCCTCGCCGTTGCTGTGCAGGACGCCGGTGATCGCGACGGTGAGCAGGAACTGGACGACCAGCAGGCCGAAGCTGCCGAGGAAGCCGATGAACCAGCGGGTGGCCTGGCCGACATAAGGCGCGATCCTCGGTCCGATCTGGGTCAGGCCCTCGGCGCGAAGTTCGTTCCAGAGAGTGACGAGCTTGTCGCCGAAGATCGGGACGTGGTGGACCCAGGGCGGGACCGGCGGGAGCTGGAAGGTGGACGCGGCGTGGGCGAGGCCGAACAGCTCGCCCGCGTGCGAGGTGATGGTCGCGGTGGCGACCCAGAACGGGGCGACGAAGATCGCCACCACGACCAGCGAGGTGACGATCACGGCGAGCGCGCGGCTGCCGCGGAGCAGGCGCTGCAGGCGGAGCAGGAGCGGCCAGGTGGCGACCACGATGGTGATCGCCCAGATCGTGGCGGGCAGGAACGGGCGCAGGATCAGCAGCGAGGCGAGGATGAGCAGGCCGACGATGGCGATGGTCAGCGTGGAGCGGCCGACGTCGTTGGGGCGTGGTCCGGCGCCGCTCATCGCGTGGCCTCGCCGCGGCCGAGCACGAGGGCGACGGTCAGCGTCGCCAGCGCCAGCACGCTCGCCATGCCGATCAGACCCGGCCAGCCGCCCTGCTGCCAGAACCAGCCGCCGAGTGCGCCGTGCACGCTCAGGCCGGCATAGAAGCTGAAGAGGTAGAGGGCGGACGCGTGGCCCTTGGTGCTGCTGTCGTTCGGGCCGCCGAGCGCGCCGATCCAGCTGCTGGCGACGACGTGGGTGCCGAAGAAGCCGAAGGTGACGAGCGCGATGCCGGCGACGATGGCGGGGATGGAGGACAGGAGCGTGGTGAGCAGGCCGGCGATCACGATGGCGACCGTCAGCGCCATCGTCGGGCCTCGTCCGAGACGGTGGGCGTGCCGGCCGGTGAGCGTCGAGCCGGCGATGCCGAAGAGGTAGACGAGGAAGATGGCGCCGATCGCGGTCTGGCCGAGACCGTAGGGCGGCCCACTGAGACGGTAGCCGGCGTAGTTGTAGACGGTGACGAAGGGGCCGACGACGAGAAAGCCGATCAGCAGGAGCAGTGCCACGCGACGGCGGCGCAGCAGCAGGCCGAAGGTCACGAGGTGGCTGGTGAAGTCGCGGCCGACGGCCGGACGCCAATGGCGCGAAGCCGGCAGGACGCGGGTGAAGGCGACGGCGGCGAGGAGGCCGAGCAGAGCGAGCACGGCGAAGGTGACGCGCCAGCCGGCGAGGTCGGCGACGAAGCCGGCGAGCAGGCGGCCGACCATGCCGCCGAGCGCGTTGCCGGCGACGTAGACGCCCATGGCGCGGCCCAGGCCGGCGGGCTCGATCTCCTCGGACAGATAGGCCATGGCGACGGCGGGCACGCCGCCGGCGGTGATGCCTTCGAGGAAGCGCAGGGCGAGCAAGACGTGCCAGTCGGGGGCGGCGGCGCAGGCGAGGTTGAGCAGGCCGGTGCCGAACATCGACAGCGCCATGATGCGCTTGCGTCCGAAGCGCTCGGAGGCGATGCCGGCGATGAAGATCGAGACGGTGAGCACCATGGTCGAGACCGACAGCGAGAGCGCGCTGGCGGCGGGCGAGACGTGGAAGATGCGGGTGAAGGCCGGCATCAGCGGCTGCACGCAGTAGAGCAGGGCGAAGGTGGAGAAGCCGCTCGCGCACAGGCCGATGACCGCGCGCCGGTAGTGGGGGGTACCGAGGCCGATGAAGGGGCGCGCCTCGAGGGCGAGATCGCTCATGCGACGGGTCTAGAGCAATACCGCCCCGACCGGAACGCGGTGGTCGTCGCGGTGGCGCCAGGCCGGGTCATCCGCCCCGCAGGCGAGGACCAGCGGCCGCGCGCGTCTGCGCCGGCCAGGTGGCGCCAGATTCGACTCGGAGCTGCTGGACCCGCCCAGGCGGGGCCGATAGGTTCCCGGCGTCGAGGCGGGCCAGCGGAGTGAGCAACGTGATGATCCATCTGCCGCTGCTGACGATCGCCGTTTTTCTGCCGTTCGCTGCGGCACTCGGATTGCTGGCCCTGCGCGGGGATGCGGCGGAGAGGCTGGCGCGGCCGATCGCCCTGGGTGCGAGCGCGGCCACGTTCATCCTGTCGCTGGTGATGTGGGCGGTGTTCGTGCCGGGGCAGGCGGGGTTCCAGCTCGAGGATCGGGCGCCGTGGCTGCCGTTCGCAGGGACCTCGTACCACGTCGGGCTGGACGGGGTGAGCCTCGCGCTGGTGCTGCTGACCACGTTGCTCACGCCGCTGGCGCTGCTGACCGACGCGCTGGTTCCGGGAAGGCGGGTGCGGGACTACGCGGTGATGCTGCTGACGTTCGAGACGACGCTGCTGGGGATCTTCGCGTCGCTCGACTTTCTGCTGTTCTACGTCTTCTACGAGGGCGTGCTGATCCCGTCATCGCTCGCGATCGGCATCTGGGGCGGGGAGGGGCGGGCGCGGGCGGCGATCAAGTTCTTCCTGTTCACCTTCCTGGGCTCGCTGCTGATGCTGCTGGCGCTGATCGCGATGTGGGTCAACGCGGGCACCACCGACATGCCGGCGCTGATGGCCACCAGCTTCTCGCCCGCGATGCAGGCCTGGCTGTTCTGGGCGTTCGTGGCGGCGTTCGGCGTCAAGCTGCCGATCTGGCCGTTGCATGGGTGGCTGTCGGATGCCTATTCGGCGGCGTCGGGGAGCACGCTGATCCTGCTGGCCGGCGTGTTGGGCAAGGCGGGGGCGTACGGGTTCTACCGGTTCGCGATCCAGATGCTGCCGGACGCGAGTGCGCATTTCGCGCCGGTGATGATCGCCTCGGGGCTGATGGACATCACCGACGCGGCGCTGGTCGCGTTCGCGCAGACCGACTTCAAGCGGATGATCGCCTACTCGTCGTTCTCGCACATGGGCGTGGTGCTGGTGGGCCTGTTCACGCTGACCGCCGAGGGGATCGACGGGGCGGTGTTCCAGATGCTGGCGCACGGAGTGATCATTGCCGCACTGTTCTTCTCGCTGGCGGTGCTGTCGGGGCGGACCGGGTCGACGACGATCGCCGACTATGCCGGGGCGGCGCGCGGGATGCCGGTGCTGGCGACGCTGGCGATGCTGTTCACGATGGCCAATCTGGGGCTGCCGGGG
>CAXUBM010000260.1:0-3657 GCA_964249235.1 uncultured Acetobacteraceae bacterium
GTATGGCTGCCGACGAATCCTTAACAGAAGATCACAATCAACCCCATATAAATAAAAAAAAAACCGGTCAGAGACGGGACGCCAGGAACCGTTCCGCGCCGGCCAGCGACTGATTGATCACCTGGTGCATGTCGAGATACTGATAGGTCCCGCAGCGCCCGATGAAGGTCATGCCGCCCTCCTCGTCGGCGAGCGCCTTGTACTGCCGGTAGATCGCGTCGTAGCGCCCGTCCGACGTCTTGACAGGATAGTAGCGCTCAAGCCCGTTGTCCCGATAGTCGCACGGCTCCTCGCGGGTGACGGTCTTGACGTCCGATCGTGCCACGCGGTGGGCGGGCAGGCGCGACCAGTCCGTCTCGCGGGTGATCGGCCCGTCATCGGTGAAGTTGACCGTCGCCGCCTGCCCGAACGCGTCGTCGGCCGCGCGGCGCTCGTGATGGAAGCGGATCGAGCGGTAGGGCAGGGGGCCGAACCGGCTTTCGTAATACTCGTCGATCGGCATCGAGTTGAAACAGTGCGCGTAGCCGTCCCGCATCGCGGGGTCGAACGCCGTCGACAGCGACAGGCGGATGCGCCCGTGGTCGAGGATGTTCTCGAACACCGCGTCGTAGCCTTGCTCCGGCAGCATCTGGAACCGGTCGTTCGGAAAGTAGCGGTCCTCGTCGTCGGTGCGGATCGGGATTCGCGTCACCACGGCGGCCGACATCTCCTCCAGCTCCATCGCCCACATCTTGCGCGTGTAGGGCCGGAAGAACAGGTCCGTCAGGCGTTGACCGATCTGCGACTGAAGGTGCTCGGCCGCGTTCGCCGGGTGTTGGATCGGAACCGCGACCTCGCGCAGGAAGTCGGCCGCCGCCCGCGCGTCCGGCAGCGCGACGCCGAACACCGTCTCGATCGTGCGCCGGTTGACCGGCAGCGGCACGAAGCCTGCCCCGTCGACGAGCGCCTCGACCTTGTGCGCGTAGTCGACGAAGCGGCCGAACCGCTTAAGCGAGTCGGCCACCGCCTGATTGTTGGTGTGGATCAGGTGCGGCCCGTAGCAATGCAGCCGCACGCCGGTCTCGTCGACCTCGTCATGGGCGTTGCCGCCGACATGCGGCCGCCGGTCGATCAGGTCGACCTCCCAGCCGCGGTCCGCCAGCGTACGCGCGTGGACGGCGCCCGCGAACCCGGCGCCCACGATCAGGGCACGTTCCACCACGAACCTCCGCCCGCAGCCTGCGCCGCGCCTTGCCCGGTCAGCTCGCCGTCTTGGCTTCGATCTTCGTCACGAAGTCGCCGACATTGACCAGCTCGTCGATCTCCGTGCTCCGGAAGCGGATCCCGAACGTCTTCTGGGTCTGCAGGATGATGTTGACCATCGCGATCGAGTCCCAGCCCTCGACGTCGCGCGCCACCATGTCCGGGCGCAGCTGAAGCTCGGGCTTGTCCAGGCAGTCCCGGATCACGTCCTGCACGCGGCTGAAGATCTCGTCGTTCACGCGGCCGGCTCCTCGATGCTGATGAAGTGCTCTGTCGCCTCGTAGCCGTCGATCGTCAAGCGGTGCCGCGTGGTTCCCGGCGCATCGCCTTCGCGCGCCGCCTCCGGCGAGAAGCCCAGCTTGCCGTAATGCTCGCGCACCATGCCGTTCTTCTCGGACGGGACATACGCGCCGACCAGCGAGGTCGCCCCCAGCTTGGCGACCTCGCGCACCAGCACGTCCAGCGTCGCCCCTTCGACCCCGCGCCCGAGCACCCGGCAGCTCATCAGCCAGGTATCGATCACCGCCGCACGGTCGTCGCCCACGCGCGCGATCACGACGGCGATGATGCCGTTGTCGCCGAAGCTGTCGAGCAGCCGCAAGGTGATGCCGACCGCGCGCGGGTCGTCGGCCACTGCCAGCACGTCGGCGCTGCTGTAGCGCCGCGTGGTCAGGTTGAACTGGTTGGTCTTGTTGATCAGCTGCACCGTCCGCTCGTGGTCCAGCGGCCGGAACCGATTCCATGGCATGCGCATCTCGAGGCTGGCGAGGTAGGAGGAGATGTCGCCCGCGCTCTCGCGCAGCGCCGCCCGTTCGGCGTTGGCCGCGTACTGCTCGCGCCGCTTGAGGTCGTCGACGGTCACCGCCACCGCCTCGAAATAACCCGCGTCCGCGAGGCAGAACGGCACCAGGCCCGGATCCTCCGGCACCTCGGGCACGCTCACCTGCGGCAGCGCCTGGCGGACCTGGTTGCGCTCGAACGGGTTGTCGTCGAGGAACACCAGGCTGTCGATGCCGATGTTGAGCATGGCGGCGATGGCGCGGATGTTCGACGCCTTGTCGTTCCAGTTCGCGACGAAGGCCGAGACGTCGCCGCGCCGCAGCAGCATCTCCGGATGCTTCTCGAACGGCAGCAGCGCGTTGGCCTCGTCGTTCTTGGAGCACACCGCCAGGATCACGCCGCGGCGCGACAGCTCCAGCGCGTGCGCCTGCACGGCCAGGAACGCCTCGCCGCCCGGGCTGCCCTGGCCGAGCTTGATCCCTTCGAGCCCGTCGTCGCCGATCACCCCGCCCCAGAGGGTGTTGTCGAGATCGAGCACCAGGCACTTGGCGCTGCGGCCCTGCTGGGCGGCGAGCAGCCTGCCGACCACGTCGCCATAGACGGGGGCGGCGCTGGTGTTGACCTCCTGCTTGGCCTTGAACCACATCAGCGGGTCGTACCAGTAGGCGGGGTCGCGCCCGAACGACACCGAGCCCGGGTCGACGAGATCCACGCCCGCCTCGTCCGCCGCCTCGGCCAGCCGCCCGTTGATCCGATCGATCAGCGCCGCCGGCGACAACCCGTGCCGGCGCTCGTTGCTGCCCATCACCCGCGGCAGCACCGGCAGCAGCGTCTGCTGCAGGATCGAGACGTTGCGATGGCGCTCCCGCGCCCGATCCCAGCACATCCGCACATGGCCGACGAAATGCGCCGCCGCCTCGTCCGCCGTGGCCGCCTTGGCGCCGCGGCTCGTCGCGGTGCGCGCGTCGAAGGCGAACAGGAGGTGGGTCGGCTCGAAGCGTGCCAGCCCGGACTCGCCGTCCATCACCTCCTGCAGATACTGGCCGTATTCGGCCGCGTAGGTCTCCACCCACAGCCCGCGCCGCAGCCCCCCGGCGACGATCGCCCCCTCGAGCTGCGAAAGCGTCAGCGAACCCAGCAGCGCCAGCCGCACGGGCTTGGTGCCGCCGCCCACCGGGCCGCTGTCGGGGAACAGCTGACGTCGCAGACCCGCGACCCGGTCGGTCTGCATCGCGTCCAGGTCGTGGCCCGCCAGCGCCACCAGCTCCGGCCACAACAGTCCGTTCGCGCGCGCCTCGCGCAGCCGCGACGAAAAATCCTGACAGGGCGGGAGCCAGTAAAGACCCGTCGCAGTCATGGCATGCTCGCTCTTGTTGCGTGCCCCCGCCATAGCACGCCCGCCCAGGGCTTGCTACGAGTCCAGCCGTTCGGCGCTCCGCCGCCGCTGGCCCCGCTGGACGTGGCACGCCCAGGTCCGCGCGACTATCGGCCGGCCCCGGCCTCGGCTTTACGCCCGGCACGACGTTCGCATACACACCACCTCCTGCCTCCGAAGGTGCGCCATGCTGGTCTCGCACATCCTCTGCACGGTCGAATCCTACCAGCTCAGCCACGACCGGCCCGGCTCCTTCGGCG
>CAXUBM010000261.1:0-3650 GCA_964249235.1 uncultured Acetobacteraceae bacterium
GCGGTCACTCGATGGCTCCGTGCGGGGTTTGCGAGCCTGGCCCCGAGGGGCAGGATGAGGGCCGGGTGTAGCACGGAGCGGGGCCGGTGCAGTCGTGTGGGCGTTGGACGGCGATGGCGGCGTGGCTGGCGCTGGCCGGCTGCGCGGCGGGGACTGAGGCCACGAACCCGGACGGGACCTGGGTGGGGACGCTGGTGACCTCGGCGGGGAGCTGTCCGGACACGCAGCCTTCGGACCTGGTGGTGTCGGACCGGGAGGTCAGCTTCGTGCCGGGCGACGGGGTGCTGGCGCTGCGCGGCAAGCGGGGGGCGGACCCGGACGCGCTGCACGCGCAGCTGCTGGGGACGGACATGAACCACCACCCGCTGCCGATGGTGTTCGATGGGCGGCTCGACCGGGGGGCGGTGCGCGGGACGTATGGGACGCCGGCTTGCAGGGCGGAGATCGTCATGCACAGGCCCGAGGACACCGGGTTGAGCCGGGTGCTTGGGAACTGAGGGGTCTTCCCGCGGAGACAAAGAAGCAGAATGACTGTGCCGGTTAGCGGGGGCCGCGGACGATCCAGCCTAGGATGTCGTAGCGCCAGGTGGCGCCGTAGCGGTCGCTGACGCGGCGGCCTTCGTCGATCGCCTCGCCCATGTCGTAGCTGAGGGCCTGCTTGCGGGTGTGCACGACGGCGGTGTCGTCGATGATGCCGATGCGGCCGGGCGGGTCGCCGAGCAGGCGCGGCCAGACATGGTCGAGGCCGAAGCCGGAGCGGCTGACGCCGAAGGTGGGGGCGCAGACGCGCAAGGCCTCGCGCGAGAAGATCGGAACCATGATCTCGACGAAGTTGGTGAAATGCACGCGCCATTCGGGACGCTTGATGGTGATGTCATGGATCGGAAAGCCGGCGGGCTCGAGCGACGGCTGGCCGAGCATCAGGTCGAAGGTGCGCATGCTCTCGAAGGCGGTGTTGACGCCGCGCCAGCTCCAGGCGAGGTCGTCGTCGGGGAACATGACGTAGTCGTAGTCGTAGAGCGGACTGCCCTCGTAGAGCATGGAGGCGAGGCCGGCGAACTTGGGCAGGCCGGTCTGGATGACGTGGTAGTCGCCGTGCGGGTCCTCGTCGAAGGTGGACACGTCGCCGTACCAGCTCAGGCAGAGGTCCCAATTGCGGTCGGTCTCGTCGATGTCGTGTTCCCATCGCGTGTGCAGCGAGCTGGGACCGGCGCACAGCACGACGAGGTTGCGACGGCGAAGGAGGTCGGCGCGGGCGACCGGCTTGGCGCCGGCGGCGGCGAGGCTGCCGACGGGATCGACCTCGCGCAGGTAGTGGCGGTCGTCGTTGCCGTGGAACGGGCCCTGGAGGAGGAGCCGGCCGCCCTCGCGGCCGACATCGGAGAAGGTGGTGGCGACCTCGCCGGCGCGGTTGAGAAAGACGACGATGCCGTCGCGCAGCTCCCAGCGGCTTTCGTTCGGGTCGGCGTAGCCGCCGAGGCGGCCGCTCTCGAACAGCTGCAGCTGCGGCGCGTAGGGCGGCTCCTGGCCGATCTTGCCGAACGCCCAGGTGGCGCGGACGAGGGCCTGGCGGGTGAGCGTCGTGTTCTTGGCAGGCGGCATGGCAGGTCCCGTGTGGCGGGCCTTACATTCTCACGCGCGCCGGAGACTGTCAGCACGTCCGGGCGATTTACGCCTCAGGCGACGGAGCAGAAGGGCGCCGCCTTCGCCGGAGTGCAAGGGGCAAAGCCCCCTCTCCCGGAGATACCGTGTTCGAGGGCAAGAGGGAGGAGCAGCGATACGTGCTCTCCACCCGAACTGGGCTTTCACCGTAAGACGGCGGGGGCCATGCCCTTCCCGGAAACGATGGTGTTTCGGGAAGCGCCGTGCCCAGCCTTGCAGGCCAGTCAGTAACTACCCTTCGGTGGCCAACGTCGTCAGCCGTTCACGCAGCCAGCGTTGTGCCGGATGGTTGGTGGTCCGGTCGTGCCAGACACTCGCGATGGTAAAGCCAGGGATGGTGAGTGGCGGTTCCACCTCCTGCACCCGATCCGACCAGCCATCGGCGATCCGCCGTGGGATCAAAGCGATCATGTCGGACCGCGATACAACCTCCGGCACAATCAGGAAGCCCGACGTGGACAGGGCGACGGTGCGGCGGCGGCCGACAGCCTCCAGTGCCGCATCGGCAGGCCCTGAGAACCCGCCGCCCTGGGGAGACACGACGACGTGCTCCAAAGCGCAGAACACGTCCAGGCTGAGATGGCCCTGCACAGCTGGGTGTCCCTGCCGGGCGATCACCGCGTAACCCTCACGAAAGAGATGACGCTGGCGCATGGCCGCCGGTGCGTGGTCCGGAGATGCCAGGGCTAGGTCGACCTCGCCGCGCTCCAACTGTGTGGCGAGCGCCAGCACGTCGAGGGCA
Source organism: uncultured Acetobacteraceae bacterium (assembly GCA_964249235.1). GTDB lineage: Bacteria > Pseudomonadota > Alphaproteobacteria > Acetobacterales > Acetobacteraceae > CAXTPV01. Next base: position 2,405 of record CAXUBM010000261.1, read on the forward strand.
CGCCAGGCGATGCGGACCTTGGGTGCCTCGGTCCTGAGCGCGACCGAGAACCGGGTGAGCAGCGTATATTGCACGTAGTCGCTCGCGGCGACCACCAGGGTGGCCTGCATGGTTGCCGGGTCGGACGGCGTACCATCTGCCAAAACCCTGCGGACACCCTCCAACGCCTCATGTAACGGCTGCTGAAGCTCGACTGCGCGCTGGGTCAGGACCATCCCGCGCTGTGCCGGAATAAGGAGGGGGTCGCCGAGTTCGTCGCGAAGCCGCGCCAGCCGGGCCGACAAGGCGGGTTGGCTCAGGTTCAGGCGCCGGGCGGCACGCGTGACGTTCCCCTCCGCCAGCAGGGCTTCGAGCGTGACGAGCAGGCCGAGATCGAGGTTCCTGGTATCCATGCATTCGATAACAGCAGGCAGAAGGTTCGATTTCAACACCGCATCATGCCGCTCAATATGGCGAGCGGGATTTAGTTCCCGGAAGATCCATCGACAGCGCGGATAGCAGTTTGCCAGAACCATTGTCCCTCGAACCGCATCGCCCTCCGTCGATCGCGTTCCCGCTGCTCGCGGCCATCCTGTTCCTGTTCTTCGTGTCGGCCAGCGTTCACGCACGCGCCGGCCGGCTGGAGCCACGCCGCGGCGGCAACCCTGACCACGGCCGGGGTGACGGCCTGGCGGGCACTGGTGGTCGATGGCGGCCTCAAGGTCGGCGACAGCGTGCTGGTGCTCGGCACGGGCGGGGTGTCGATCTTCGCGCTGCAGATAGCCCGAGCCATGGGGGCCACGGTGATCGCGACCTCCTCCTCCGACGAGAAGCTGGAGCGGCTTCGCGCGATGGGTGCTGCGCACGGCATCAACTACCGACGGCACGAGCACTGGGGCGATCGGGTGCGGGAGCTCACGGGCGGGACCGGCGTGGATCACGTCGTGGAGGTAGGCGGCCCGGGCGCGCTGGCGCAGTCGATCAAGGCCGCGCGCGTCGGCGGCCATATCTCTCTGATCGGCGTGCTGACCGGGAGGGAGGGCGGCGCGCCAACGGCCATGCTCATGGCACGGCAGCAGCGCCTCCAGGGGCTGATTGTCGGCAGTCGCCGGCATCAGATGGACCTGATCCGCGGCATCGACGCCGTCCACGGACACCCGGTGATAGACCGCTCCTTCTCGCTCGCCGAACTCGCCGATGCCTTCCGGCTCCAGGAGACTGGCGGCCACTTCGGCAAGATCGTCGTCGAGTTCTGACCAAAGCATCT
>CAXUBM010000262.1:0-3644 GCA_964249235.1 uncultured Acetobacteraceae bacterium
AGGCGGTGCCGCCAGCGCGGACGGCGGGCCTGGCGCTGGCCGTCCTGATGCTGACGCTCGCGGTGCTGCTCTACGTGGCGATCTACGGGGCCGCCCAGCACCGCCTGCCCGGCGGCTTCGAGCTGACCTCGACCGTCAACGCCACCCTGCCGCTCGCCTTCGCCGCGGTGGCGCAGACGATGGTGGTGCTGACGCGCGGCATCGACCTGTCCGTGGGCGGCGTGGTCGACATCACCAATGCTCTGGCGGCCCTGCGGCTCGGGCCGTCACCGGCGACCGAGGCGGCCTGGTCGATCGCCATCCTCGGCGTGGGCGCCGCGTGCGGGCTGCTCAACGGCGTTCTGGTCACGGTGGGCCGGCTGCAGCCGATCCTGGTGACGCTGGCCACGCTTTCGATCTTCCAGGGGGTTGCGATCCGCATCCTGCCGCAGCCGGGCGGGCAGGTGGCCGAGGGCTACACCGACCTGCTGGCCAACCCCAACGCGCCCACCTCGCTCCTCTATCTCGTGCTGATCGGCCTGTTCTGGTGGGCGTTCCGGCGCACGAGGCTCGGCGTCGGCGTGTATGCGATCGGCAACGACGAAGCGGCGGGCGCCGCCAACGGCGTCGCCGTGCGGCGGACGCGTGTCCTCGCCTACGTGGTCGGCGGCGTCTTCTCGGCCGCCGCCGGACTGTTCCTGGCGGCCAACGCGACGGCGGGGGATGCGACGACGGGCAACACCTACACGCTCACCTCCATCGTCGCCGCCGTGCTTGGTGGCGTGTCGCTGTTCGGCGGCCGCGGCAGCGGGGTGGGCGCGATCGTCGGCGCCTTCATCTCGACGATGATCGTCAACATCCTGTTCTTCAGCCATATCGACCCGCTCTACCAGTCCTTCTACGAGGGCGTTTTCCTGGTGATCGCGGTGGTGCTGGTCGGCGGCGTCGGCCGCCTGGTGCGCGGGCGGGCATGATCGGGCGCCTCGTGTCGACCGAGCGGCTTCGGATCCTCTACGCGTTCGCGGCCGGGGTGGCGCTGTTCGCCATCGGCGAGGCGATCCGCCCCGGCTTCGGCTCCGTCGCCGGCATTCGCGCGATCCTCGTCGTCGCCTGCTTCGTCGGCCTGGTCGCGGCCGGGCAGACCTTCGTCATCCTGATCGGCGGCATCGACCTGTCCGTGCCCTGGGTGCTCAACGCCGCGGCGATCCTGATGGTCACGAGCTCCCTCGGCCGCGACGCCCGCGCCCTGCCGGCGCTCGCCCTGACGCTCGCCATGGGGGCGCTGGTCGGCGCGCTCAACGGGGTCGGCGTCGCCATCCTGGGCGTGCCGGCGGTGGTGATGACGCTGGCGATGAACGGCATCATGGAGGGCCTCGCCCTCGGCCTCAGCGGCGGGCTGACCTGCCAGGCCTGCGCCAGCTACGCGCCGCCGATCATCCAGGCGGCGGTGCACCGGACGGTGGCCGGCGTGCCGGCGATCCTGCTGGTCTGGGCGGTGGTGATCGCCGGCGTGTCGACGGTGCTCTCGCTGACGACGTTCGGGCGCGCGACCTACGCGATCGGCAACAACCCGCGCGCGAGCTTTCTTGCCGGCGTGAACGTCCGCGCGGTCACGATCGGCCTCTACGCGCTGTCGGGCCTGTTCTCGGCGCTGGCCGGCGTGGCGCTGGTCGGCTTCGGCGGGCAGGCGAGCCTGGGCATGGGCGATCCCTACCTGTTCCAGTCGATCGCGGCGGTGGTGATCGGCGGCGTCTATATCCTGGGCGGGCGCGGCCACTATGTCGGCGCGGTCGCGGGCTCGATCAGCCTGGTGGCGCTGGTCTCGGTGCTGCTGGCGATGAACATGCCCGAATACGGCCGCAACATCGTCTACGGGGTGATCATCCTCGTCCTGCTGCTGCTCTACGGCCGCGAGCCCAAACCGACCTGATCCACACCGACCGGCGCGCGCCGCGCCGGTCAGGGCGGCAGGAGGCGTGCGAACCGCTGCTTGAGCACGCCGTAGCATTCGCAGGTCACGCCGGCGAGACGCTCGCGATCGAGGATCTGCAGGCTGCCGCGCCGCACGCGAAGCACGCCCTCGTCCTGCAGGGCGAGGACGATCTCGCTGACGGTGGCGCGGCGAACGCCGAGCATCTCGGCGAGGAATTCCTGGGTCAGCGGCAGCGCGTTGGCGTGCGGACCCACGGCGCGGTCGCTCGCCGTGAGCAGCCAGCGCGCCAGACGCGCACGCACCGGGTGCGACGCGTTGCAGGCCACCCCCTGGAGAGCCATGGAGAGAGCCGCCGCGAGAAACCGGCTGAGCAGCGGCCGCAAGGTGCTCGATTCGCTCGCGACCCGGCTCAGGCGCGCGGTCGCAACGCGGGTGGCGCGGCCCGGCATCTGCACGATCGCGCGCGTGTAGGCCTCCAAGGTGGGATCGGTCGGGTCCATGCCGACACCGGCCACGCCCTCGGCGCCGACGGTGATCGTCTCCGCCGTCCGTCCTTCCCGCAGCGGCAGCACCAGCGAGATCATCGTGCCTTCATGCGGGAAATAGGCGTGGCTCGGTACGGCACCGGGCTCGAACAGCACCTGGCCGCGGGTGAGCGGCACCTCTTCGAAGTCGGCGGCCAGTCTCGTCCGATCATCGGGGGAGAGCGCCGCGAGAAGATGGTTGCCGGTGGATGTCGGGACGCCGCGGTCGACGGGCCGCGCGGCCTGCCCTGACGGGAGAGTTCGAGCCAGACCTGCCTCCCAGACGCCGAGCCCGGCGAGCACGTTACGGCGCCAGAAACCTACGCAGCGGTGATCATGACGCCCGCTCTCCTGATTTTCTGCACGTTAGCGAACGGTGCGTTCATAATTGACGCCGGTTCTCGTTTTTCATGGAGCCGAGACGGCAGGAGGTGCCTGGGTCACCGTGCTGTGCGCCTCGTTCAGCACGTAGGAGAACCCCCAGCTTATCGGAACGAATTGCTGCAGATACTGGTTGAAATACTCATAGCCTTCGGCGATCCCGGTCCTCGGCACGAACACGACGTCGAACCGGGCCAGGCGCACGTCGGCCGCCGGATCGACGCCGCCGGCGATCGAGGCATAGCGCGTGGCCAGGAAGCGCGCCGCGCCGTCGGCGCCGCGCCGGAGAATGAACACGTGGCGCGGATCGCCGGCGAGCTTGAGGCCGCCGGCCTGGGCGATCGCCTGTGCGAGCGTGATCGCGCCCGCGTCCGCGCGGAGCACACCCGGGTTGGCGACCTGGCCGGCGACGAAGACCTGCATCGGCTGCGCCTGCTTGACGATCACCGACAGGTGGGGCGCCTTGAGCAGCGACTCGTAATCGTGCTCGAGCGAGGCCTCCAGATCGGGCACGGTCCGGCCGGCCGCCTCGGCATCGCCGACCACGGTCGTCGAGATGTGCCCGTCGGGGCGCACGGTGACCTCGTCGTCGAGCTCCGGCGAGAGCGGCAGGCGGATGTCGAGCACGTCGCCGACCCCGATCCGGTAGGGCGACGAGGGGAGCGCCGCCGTCTCGTCGGGCACCGGCGGTGCCTGCGTCATGACCCCGGTGTCGACCGTTCCGCACGCGCCCAGCAGCAGGCAGGCGGCCAGCACGAGGCGGCGGCCGTGCGCGGCCGCACGCAACGATGCGGACGCATCAGGCATGGGAGCGCGCGGCCCGGCGT
>CAXUBM010000263.1:0-286 GCA_964249235.1 uncultured Acetobacteraceae bacterium
CGCCCACCTGGCACGCGGCCGCGACCGCGACGCCGAACAGGTGCTGCGCCACCTGCTGGCCCGCGACCGCGGCAATGCCGTCGCCCATGACCTGCTCGGCAACCTCCTCGCCGACGCCGGCCGCTTCGCCGAGGCGCGCGATTGTTTCGCGCGTGCCATCGAGGCCGGCCCGCCGATGGCGGGCTGCTACTACGATCTCGTCCGCTGCCGGCGCCTCGGCGCGGCCGTCGCCGGCCGGCTCCCCGCCAAGCGTGGGGCGCTCGCCGATCCCGACCTGTCGCGCGAG
>CAXUBM010000263.1:382-3632 GCA_964249235.1 uncultured Acetobacteraceae bacterium
CACTGGTGGCGCTCCAGGGCTTCCAGACCCTGACCGAGCAGGTCGTCTCCAGCCATTCCGCGGTGGGCGCCGGCGGCGAGCTCAATTTCTTCAACGAGCGCGGCCTCGCCTGGCTCGCCGCCGGCCCTGCTCCCCTCGACGGCGCCCTCGTGCAGCGTCTCGCTGGCGACTACCTGGCCCTGTTGCGCGCTACCGCCCCGGGCGCCGCCCGGGTGACCGACAAGATGCCGTTCAATTTTCTCTGGGCCGGCCTGGTCCACCTCGTGTTCCCCAACGCCGTCCTGCTGCACTGCAGCCGCACCCCGATCGACACCGCCTTGTCGATCCACCAGACCCTGTTCAATCCCCGGCTCGCCTTGCCCACCGGCGGCGACGCGCTGGTCCGCTACCTCCGCGCCTACCAGCGCCTGACCGCGCACTGGCGCCGCGTGCTGCCCGCCGACCGCTTTGTCGACGTCCGCTACGAAGACCTGACCAGCGCCCCGTACCCCACCATCCGCCGCATCGTCGCCGCCTGCGGTCTCGAATGGGAGGAAGCCTGCGCGCATCCCGAACGCAACCCGGCGGCCGTCCGGACGCCCAGCCGCTGGCAGGCCCGCCAGCCCATCTACCGCGACGCGGTCGACAAGTGGCGACGCTACGAGCCCTGGCTCGGCCCGCTCGGAGCCCTCCTCGGCGCCTGAGACCCTGCGGCGCCTGAGACCCTGCGGAATCGTTTCGCTTGCCGACATTCATGCTCTTGTCACACCAGCCGGCAGGACCGTGGCGTCGAAGCCTGATAAGGCAACCGCAACGCTGGCGGCGATCGCATCGATGCCAGCAAGCGCCGCGTTGACTGAGCACCTCTATCTGACGCGAATCTGACGAACGACGCAAGGGAGCGATGTCGCGCATGAAACGTCTTCGCCCACTCTCGGGCCTGGTCGCCGCTTGGCTCGCGGCACCCGCCCTCGCCACGCCCTCGCAGCAATTTCCGACCTACACCGTCGGTCCGCAGGCGAACGGCTCGATCGTCGTCAGCAACGGCACCATCATCACGCCGGCCGGCATCCAGGTAAACCTCGGCAGCCCGGTGCGGGCCAAGGCGGTCGCGGTCAACCCGGCGCCCAACAGCTTCACCGCCGCCGTGCTCACCGAGGGGTCCTCGACCGCCGCTGTGCAGATCTTCGACACCCGCACCGGCCGGGTTCTGCAGACCTACGCGCCCTTCGGGGACGTTGCCGGCAGCTACGGCGGCATCAGCTACTCGCCCGACGGCACCCAGCTCATCCTCAGCCAGGACGACAGCTACGTCACGGTGGCCAGCGTCGGCGCCGGCGGCCTGCTGTCCGACGTCGCCCACGTCTCGGTGCCTCCCGACACCTCCTTCATCACCTGCTTCCCGAACAGCCCGATCGGCGACTACGGCGAGCCCTGCGGCACGCTCTACACCACCTCCACCTCCTATCCCGGCGGCCTCGCCTTCGCGGCCGACGGCAAGACCGCCTACGCGCTGCTCAACCAGAACAACACGCTGGCGACCATCAATCTCGCCGGCGCCGCCTCCTCGATGGGCAGCCAGATCCGCGTCGGCAACGCCCCGAACAGCATCCTGATCAGCGGCACCACCGCCTATGTCAGCAACGAGGGCGGTCGGGTGGCCACCGCGAGCGACTTCCAGGTGCTCTCCGCCGGCACCCCGATCGTCGCCGACTCGGTCAACGGATCTTCCATCACCGGCACCGTCTCCGTCGTGGATCTCGCCACCGATACCGTCACCGCCACCATCTCGACCGGCCTGCACCCGACCGGTATGGCGCTCTACGGTCCCTATCTGCTGGTCTCGAACACCTACGACGACACGATCACGATGATCGACACGCGCATCAACCGCGTCGTGCGCACGATCTCGCTCAAGTTCCCGCTGCCCGTGCCGGGCAAGGGCGCGGCCTTCGCCAACGGCCCGACCGCGATCGCCGTCGACCAGCTCCGCGGCGTCGCCTACGTGGCCCTCTACAACGCCAACGCCGTCGAGGTGGTCAATCTCAGCGGCTCGGCGCTGACGCCCTTCCTCGGCCTGATCCCGGTCGGCTTCGCCCCGGGCTCGTTGAAGCTCGACCCGGCCACCAACCAGCTCCTCGTCGCCAACGACAAGGGTACCGGCACCCAGGGCTCGCTCGGCACGGTTTTCGGCGTGACCGCCTTCAACAGCCACCAGGACACCGGCACGGTCAGCCTGATCCCGCTCGGCAACCTGCCCAGCCAGATCATCGGCGACACCATCCAGGTCGCCCAGAACAATCATTGGGACTCGCTGGAGAACTACGTCTCCGCGGGCTACGCCAAACCCAAGGCGAAGGCCGTGGCGATCCCCGCCCACATCGGCGAGCCGTCCACGATCAAGCACGTCTTCCTGATCGTCCGCGAGAACCGGACCTACGACCAGATGCTCGGCGACGTCGCCGCCGGCAATGGCGACCCCTCGCTCGCCGTCTTCGGCGGCAACGACACGCCGAACGTCCACAACCTGATCAAGCGCTTTCCGCTGCTGGACAACTTCTACGATCCCAGTCGCCAGTCCGCGGACGGCCACCAATATATCAGCGAGGCGGTCGCCCCCTACGCCGACGACATCCAGTCCCCTGATTGGGTGCGTTCGTACCCGGGCGGAAATGCCGGCGACAGCCTCGCCTACCTGCCCCGCGCCTTCCTCTGGACGCAGGCCGTCGACGCCGGCCTGCGCGTCAAGATGTACGGCGAGTATGTCGAGAACGAGAACTTTCCCACCCCGCTCGGCCATCCGACCTGGTCGCAGTTCTACGCCGACACCCGGGCCTTCGAGGCCGGCGACGAGCCGACGCTCCAGTACCAGAACGTCATCCAGACCGAGTCGTCGGTTCCCTCGGTCGAATCCCTCCTGGTCAAGAACTTCCCCGACTTCGACCTCAACATCCCCGACCAGTTCCGCGTCGACATCTGGCTGCAGGACTTCCAGAAGGACCTCGCCGCCGGCACCGTGCCGAGCCTGAGCATCCTGTGGGTGATGGACGACCACACCGGCGGCCCGCCCACGGTCCATGCCGAGGAGGCCGACAACGATCTCGCCGTGGGCCGCATCATCGACTACGTCAGCCACAGCAGGATCTGGAAGAACTCCGCCATCTTCATGGAGGAGGACGACGCGCAGGACGGCGTCGACCACGTCGACGGCCACCGCAGCCCCGGCTACATCGTCAGCCCATGGGCGGTCCAGTACGGCCCGACCGTGAAC
>CAXUBM010000264.1:0-3611 GCA_964249235.1 uncultured Acetobacteraceae bacterium
TTCGACGGCGCGCGCGCGGCCGTCGAACGGCAGCGCGGGCGGGTAGGCGGCGACGTCGCCGTCGAGCCGCTGTCCGGCGCGGTCGAACAGACCGGCGACCGGAAGGGTCCGCAGGGTGGTGCCGAGGTGGCCGTCGACGTGCCAGGCGAGTTCGGGCGGCGGCTCACGCGCGAGGTCCGCGAGCTCGTCCTCGATCAGCCGGTCGACGCGGGCGTGCTCGAAGCGCTCCGTCTGCCAGCCGATCAGGCCGAACTGGAGCAGGCTGGCGCCGGCCAGGATGACGGAGGCGCCCACCGCGAGCCGGAAGCTCGCGGTGCGGAGGATGTCGGTTCGCAGGACGTTGGCGCGGACGACGCTAGGCCGGGACATGGAGGCAGAAGCCGGTGCCGCGCAGACTATGGATCAGCGGCGGCTCGCCCGGCCCGTCGAGCTTGCGGCGAAGCTTGCCGACATGGACGTCGACGAGGTTGGTCTGCGGCACGAAGCGGTAGTGCCAGACATCCTCGAGCAGCATGGCGCGGGTCAGCGTCTGGCCGGGGCGACGGGCCATGTATTCGAGCAGCTTGAACTCGCGCGGCAGCAGCTCGATGGAACGGCCGGCGCGGGTCACGGTGCGGTCGATCAGGTCGATCACCAGGGGGCCGACGCGAAGCACCGTTTCGCGGGTCTCGACCGGCCGGCGCAGCAGCGCCTCGAGACGCGCGACGAGTTCGGGCATCGCGAACGGCTTGACGAGGTAGTCGTCGCCGCCGGCCTTGAGACCGCCGACGCGGTCGTCGATGGCGGACAGGGCGCTCAGTACGAGGACGGGGGTGCGCACGCCCTCGGCGCGCAAGGTCTCGATCAGGGTGATCCCGTCGAGGTTGGGCAGCAGCCGGTCGATGACCATGAGGTCGAAGGAGCCGGCGCGCGCGCGCTCGAGGCCCTGGTCGCCGGTCGGCGCAATCTGGACCGCGAAACCCCGCGCCTCGAGCTCGTCGGCGACCTCGCCGGCGATCGCCTCGTCGTCCTCGACCACAAGCAGCGTGCGCGTCGCCCGGCCCTCCATGGGCGATGTCTGGCAGAGCCCGGGGCGGGTGGCGACTAAATTGGGATTTCGAGGAAGCCGCGGGTGACGGCCAGGAAGGCGTCGAGGCGGTCGTGATGGACCCAGTGCCCGCAGCCCTCCAGCTCGGCCACCTCGGCGTGGCGGAAATGGGCGAGGAGTCCGCCCTCGTTGGGGTGACGCACCCAGCTTTCGCTGCCGTGCACGTGCAGGACCGGGCAGGCGATGAGGGACCACAGACGGTGCACCTCGGCGCGTGTCAGATCGGTGGGCTGCGGGAAGCGCGTGTAGTTGTCGAACTTCCAGCTGAAGGTGCCGTCCTCGTTCTGGGTGACGCCGTGTCGGGTGAGGTGCTCGGCCTGCGCCTCGGAGAGATGCGTGTTGGCCTCGCGCATCCGCCTGGTGGCGTCGGCGATGCTCGGGTAGCGGCGAGGCTGACGGGCGGCGGCGTCGCGCTGGCGGGCGACCCACTCGGTGATGCGGGATTCGACCGGCGGCGGCTCGCCGAGGTCGCGATCGAAGCCGAGCCCTTCGACGACGACGAGCTTGCGAACGAGGTCCGGGAAAACGCCGGCGAAGCGCAGGGCGGCCATGCCGCCGTAGGAATGGGCGATCAGGTCGACGGGCGCGAGGCCGCGTTGGACGACGAGCTGGTGGAGGTCGTAGACGATCGCCTGCAGCGAGTAGAAGCCGTCGGTCGACCAGTCGCTGTCGCCATGGCCGACCAGGTCGGGAGCGACGACATGGCGGTCACGCGCGAGGTCGGCGGCGACCCAGTCCCAGTTGCGGCAATGGTCCTGGCCGCCATGAACGAGCAGCGCGGTGGGTGCGGCTTCGTTGCCCCAGTCGACGTAGTGCAGGCGCAGGCGCCTGGCGCGATAGGTGTTGGAGGTGGGACCGGACGTCGCGCTCATCAGGCGGCCTCTCGATGGGGACACAAGAAAACGCCCGCCACCGTGTCCGGTCGCGGGCGCATCCCATCGGCAACCCCGTTTCGGCGACGGGCAGAACCCGGCGCCGTCGAGGATCAGGCTTTGTCGATCGGCTTGTGCAGCGAGACCAGGTTGACCTTGGAGTCGCCGAGGTCGATCTGGGTGCCGGCCACGCCGACCGCGAGGTTGGGAACGGTGGTGCTGGCCGCGGCGGGAACCGTCGCCGAGGTGGTGGGCTTGAGCAGTTCGCTCTCGAAGGCCGTCAGCTTGGACGCCGCGCCGCCGGTGAGCGACATGTTGCCGGCCGCTGCCGCCAGCGCCGCCGACGCGCCACCCGGGAGGGTGTCGGAGTACGGCGTCGAGAACAGCGAGGTCGTCGTCTTGCCGAACACGAAGTCGATCGCGATCGAGCCGTTGACGACGGTGTCGCCGCCGTAGGCCGCCGAGATCGTGTCGTTGTTGTGGAACACGACGTTACCGTAATGCGACTTCAAGGCCAGCTTGGCGCTGTCGATTTCGGTGTAGGAGCTTGGGCCAAACGAGAACTGGTCGGAAAGAAAGGCTGAAAATTTGGTGAACGGGCTGAGATTGATCGCGCCGTGGTCATGGAACACTGCGCCGACGGTACCGCCGTGGATCGTAATCGTGCCTGTCAACGCCATGGGCGGAAATCCTTTTTAGGTTCGTCCAGGGGTGGAGGTCGCGGTATTGAGACGAAGACTTGATCAGGTGTTTACCGGCCGTTCACGGTGCAGCGCAACATAATCTTCGGCCGATCCGGGGAACGTCACGGAATCGTCATGCCGGCGATGGGCACCGCGCCTTCTTGCGGAACTGGGACGGATGGGCCGACGGGCGCGCCCGGGGCCGCCTCGAGCGATCTGTCGAGAACCCTGATCCGGCGGCGCGCCTCCTCCAGCGCGCTCGCCTGCAGGGTGCCGTGACGGGCCACACGCTCCAGGATCTCGTCGAGACGGCCAACCTCGTGGCGGGCGCTGCCGAGAAGGCGGGCGATCGTCTCGGCCCGCTCGCCGAGGGCCAGCGTCATCGCCCCGAGCCGGACCGCGCGCAGCAGGCCGGGCATGATCGCGGGGCCCATGACCATGACGCGCTGCACCCGGCCGAGCTCGTCGAGCAGGCCGGGCAGGCGGGCCGCCTCGACGTAGAGCCCGTCGGTGGGCAGGTAGAGGATCGCGTAGTCCACGGTGGCGGGCGGGGCGATGTATTTGCCGGCGATCCGCCTCGCCTCGGTCCGCAGCGCGGCCTCGAACGCCCGGCGGGCGGTGCGCGCGCCGGCGGCGTCGCCCGCCTCCTCGGCGGCGAGGATGCGGTCGTAGGATTCGGCTCGCCTCCGGCAGCCCGGGTGCCGGCATCCGGATCGCGAACTCCACCGTCTCGGCGCTGCCGTCGCGCACCCGACAGCCGGTTTCGTAGCCGCCGGCGGGCAGCACGTCGTCGAGCAGCGCGCGCAGCTGGCTCTCGCCCCAGGCGCCGCGGGCGCGCACGCTGGAGAACAGGCGCCGCAGGTCGGCGATCTCGCCGGCGTTGACGCGCAGTTGGGCGGCGGCGTCCTGGACTGAAGCGATCTGGTCGCCCATCGCGTCGTGCAGCCGACGGGCGAGCTGGTCCTGGAG
>CAXUBM010000265.1:0-3595 GCA_964249235.1 uncultured Acetobacteraceae bacterium
GCTGGGCAGGGTGGCGGCCATTTCGACATGCCCGGCGACGGCGCCGATGACGTTATTGACGTTGTGGGCGATGCCGCTGGCGAAGGCGCCGACGGTCTCGAGGCGGCGGGCGCGGCCCAGGCGCTGCTCGAGCTCGCGGCGCTCGGTGAGGGCGGCGTGGCGGTCGAGCGCGCCCTGGACGACCTCGCCGGCCATGCGGACCATGCCGGCGCCGCCGCGCGGCCAGGGTGAGACGGGGCGGATGAGGTCGAAGCCGAGCAGGCCGGCGCGGCGGTTCGCACCCTGGCGCAGCACGATGCCGCACCAGTCGCGCAGGGGGGTTCGATGCGGGGCCGAACGCCGGGCGAGGTCCTGAGCGGAACTGGGCGCGAGGTCGGCGAGGTGGAGGACGTCGCCGGGCGGCCGACCGACGGCGCAGGCCTGCCCGACCAGGGGCGAAGGCCAGTCGTCGGGCCAGTTGGGGTCGTCGGCAGTCGCGTCCCGTAGGGACCAGCGGTGAGTGGTGTGCCCTGCGAGGATCATGTAGGCGCGATCGGCACCGAAGCCCTCGCCGAGGCGGGCGAGGATTTCGGCGACCGCCTCGTCGAACTGCTCGGGGAAGGCGGCGATCAGGCGGGTGGAAAGGTCGGCGATCAGATGCTCGAGCTCGGCGCGCTGGCGGAGCAGGACCTGGCCGGCGCGCCACTCCAGCACGACGCGGGTGAGCAGGGCAGCCAGCAGGACGGCAGCGAGGTACAGGGCGAGCCGGTAGCGAGCGGCGCGGGCTTCCTCGGCGCGGCGCCTCTTGTCCTGGCTGAGGCGGACGGCCTGGCGAAGGTCGTAGGTGGAGATGCGGAACAGGGCGGCGAGATCGTCGTCCACGCCCGGGATGAGGCGGGCGAGAACGCGGCCGTGGGCGAGAAGGAGGCGCAGGCGGTCTCGCTCCTCGCCGGGCGGCGTCGCGTCCTCGATGCCGGCGAGGGTGGCGAGGCGCCCGCCGATCTGGGCTTGGGAGGCGGCGGAAGGGTTGCCGGTGAGGAGCAGGACGGCGTTGCCGAGAGAAGTGACGGCGGATCCGGCGGCGGTGTCGCCGGCGGTGCGGGCGAGGTCGGTGTCTAGAATGTTGAAGTAGGACAGCGAGTTCTGCAGCAGGGCGTTGTCGGTCTTGAAGCGCTCGAGAGCGGCCTCGTCGGCGACGGCGATGCGGCCGAGCGCGTCGAGAAGGAATCCGTCGGCCGGGCGGACGCGGGCCTGGCGGTGCAGTTCGGCGACGGCTTCGTCGAGGACGCGCATGTCATCGTTGAGGCGGTCGTCATCATGCAGAAGACCGGCGCGGGCCTCGAGAACCGAGGCGCGCAGGCCGGCCTCGCCCAGTGACACTCGGGCGACGTCGCGCTGGGCAAAGACGTAGGCCTCGCCGGGCGGGCCCTGGCTTTGGACGAGCAGCCACGTGAGCAGCAGGAGCAGGGCGCCGGCCCAGGCCAGGGTGCGGGGTGGGCGGCTCATGGTGGAGCAGGTTGGGGATGAGGCTGGGATCGGGACGGCCGGGGGCCGGTGAGGGCGGAGAGAAAGGCGGCGATATCGTCGACCTCGCCGGGAGCGAGGTCCCAGCCGAGCTGGGCGCGGCCCATGCGACGGACGGCGACCGCCAGTGTGGGCGCGCTGCCGTCGTGGAAGTAGGGCGGGGTGACGGCAACATTGCGCAAGCTGGGGACGCGGAACAGGTCGCGGCTGGGCACGCCGGTGGGGTCGACCACGCCCTGCCGCTCGAACAGATTGCCGCCGACGTTTACGCCTTGATGGCAGCTGATGCAGCCGATGGATTTGAAGAGGTCGTAGCCGCGGATCTGTTGACCGGTGAGGGCGGTGCGGTCGCCGCCGAGCCACCGATCGAAGGGGCTGCCGGGGGTGAGCAGCGTGTCTTCGTAGGCGGCGAGCGCGTCCAGGATGGCGTCCCAGTCGGGCGTGCGGCCGGCGACGCGGAAGCGGCGGCGCAGATCGGCTGAGCGGCGGAGGCGGAGCAGGGCCGTTTCGGGATCGGCGCCCATCAGGGTGGGGTCATGCAGGGAATCGTCGGCCTGGTCACGCAACGTGTGGTCCTGGCCGCGCCAGCCCAAACGCCAGTCCAGGGCGGCGTCGAAGACGGTGGGGGTGTTCATCGCGAGAGGCTTGCCGTCGGGGGAGCGGTCGAAGCGGTTGGGACTGGCGCCGTTGGTGGCGAGGTCGTGGCAGGAGGCGCAGGAGCGGGTGCCGGTTCCGGACAGGGCGGGATCATTGAAGAGGATGCGGCCAAGCTCGACGAGGTTGGGCCGGGTGACGACGGGCGCGGGAATGGAGGTGATCGGCTGGTCGGGGGTCGCGGGGAGGGTGGCGGCGGCGCGAAGCGCGATCAGGAGGAGGGCCACGGTCGCGCCGAGGCGAGCCGAGGCGGAGCCGGCGCGGTTGAGGAGAGTACGGGCGGGCCTGTCTGCGAGCGGTTGAGGGTGGGATGGCATCGGTGGCGCTCCGCGGCCGTGCGGCGAGGCCCCTGAGGGCGGTCGGTGGGGCGTCGGCCGGCCGCTTTATAGGGCGCGATCGACCAGTTCGCGAGACTGCAACAGGTTATGATTGAAACAGAGGGCAGCGCGCGGGTCGGTCGGCGGCGGCGATTACGGACGCAACGTGCCGCGCGCAGGCGGCTTGCGACGGTAGCCGTGGCGAAGGGGACGAGGCCCGAGGGAGTTTCTAGCATCAGTTCGGCTCGATCTCGAGATCTTTGGCCAATACTCGGAGAGAGGAGAACAGGATGTTTATGCTCCCGCTGGCGGTCGTTCAGGAACCATCGGAGGCGCGGGCGGAGATCTGGCGGCTCGCATCGATGCTGGTGCGGATCGGCGTGCGTGTCCTGCACCAGTTCGCCGCGCGAGGGTGCGCGGCGAACCGCGTGCGGACCGATCTCGCGCATCGTTCCTGGACGGAGGCGGACCTCGATGCGCTGATGGGGATCGATCGGAACCGCTCGTGATCTCGGTGATCTCCCCGACTCATTCCTGATCGGACCTGACGATGAATTTTCTTTTCGCGGCGCCCCCGCTGACGGGGCACGTCAACCCGGTGCTGTCGATGGTGCGATTGCTGACGGCGCGCGGACATACGGCGACGATGATCGCGGGATCAGCGTTCCGGCGCGCGGTGGAGGCGAGCGGAGCGGCGTTCGAGGCTTTGCCCGAAGCGGCGGACGCGGACGCGCTGCACCGTTCGGGTCTGGATGCGATGTCGATGGAGCCGGGCCCGAAACGGCTGCTGGCGCATCTGACGAGCCGGTTCATCGACCCCGTCCCGGCGCAGCACAGGGTGTTGGAGCGGATGCTGGCCGGCGGGTTCGACGCGCTGCTGGTGGGCTCGATGTTCTATGGGGCGCTGCCGACGATGATGCGGCGCGATGCGCGACGTACGACGGTGATCTGCTGCAACGTAACGTTCCTGATGACAGAGCGCGACGACGAGGCGCCGGCGGGCAGCGGGATCCCGCCTGCGATCACGCCGGCGCAGACGATGGCGGCTCTCGCCGCGCGCCGCGAAGCGGACGAGGTGCTGCTGCGGCCGTTGATGGAGCGTTTGAACGCCCGCTTGGCGG
>CAXUBM010000266.1:0-3565 GCA_964249235.1 uncultured Acetobacteraceae bacterium
AGCGCGACCGCCCGATCAACCCGCACATCAACAGGCGCGACTACGCCCCCACCATCTATCCGCCCACCGCCCAGCTCGTCTTTCGCGCCGTCGCCGCGCTCAGCCGCACCACCTTCGCCTTCCGCCTCGCCGCCATCGCCTTCGAGGCGCTCGGCATCGCCTGCCTGCTTCTTCTCCTGCGCCAGACCGCCCAGCCCCTTTCCCGGATCCTGCTCTATGCGTGGAATCCGCTCGCCGTCTGGGCATACGCCGGCAACGGCCACGTCGACGCGCTCGCCATCGGCCTGATCCCGCTCGCCCTCGTCTGGCGCGCCGCCCGCCGCGACGCCGCCACCGGCGTCGCCCTCGCCGCCGCCATCCTGGTCAAATTCCTCCCGCTGGCCATCGCCCCTGCCCTGTGGCGCGCGCCCCGCCTGCGTATGCCGCTCAGCTGCGCCGCCACCATCCTTCTCCTCTACGGGCTTTACGCGAGCGCCGGCGCGCACGTCTTCGGCTTCCTCGGCGCCTACTCCGCCGAGGAGAACATCAGCTCGGGCAGCGGCATCTGGCTGCTCGCCGGCCTCGGCCACCTCGTCGCGCTTCCACCCGTCGCCGCACATCTCTACCTTCTCGCGGCGGTCCTGCTTCTCGCCGCGCTCGCTCTTCTCACCTTGCGCCGCGACGCCGACATCCAAACCGTCGCCCGCCACGCCGGCCTGCTCGCCGCCGCGACCACGGTTGCGATCAGCCCGCACTATCCCTGGTACTTTCCCTATCTGGGCGCGTTTTCGGTTCTCGCTCCCAGTCTCGCCCTGACTTGGCTGTCGACCGCCCCGCTGCTGCTCTACCTCGACCCGCTGAACGGCTTCTTCGCCTGGCCATCACTGGTTTACATTCCGGCCCTTCTGCTGGCCGTGATCGATCACCGACATCTCCGGAGGTCCGTATGACCGCTCTCGCCAACCCGCGACGCTACTTCGAAGCCGTGCAGGATCGCGCTCCCGAAGCCGCGCCGCCGGTCTGCCTCTATCTGGAGGTCACCAATCGCTGCAATCTGCTGTGCGAAACGTGCCCACGCACGTTCGAGGCGCTCGAGCCGCCCGCCGACATGAGCTGGGAGCTCTTCACCCGCATCGTCGACCAGACCCCCGACATTGCCCGCGCCGTGCTGCACGGGGTCGGCGAACCCATGCTGGTCCGCGCCCTGCCGCGCATGATCCGCTACCTCAAGGACCGCAACGTCTACGTCCTGTTCAACACCAACGGCACCCTGCTCAAACCACGCTCGTTCCCCGAACTCGTCGCCACCGGGCTGGACGAACTGCGCGTCTCCCTCGATGCCGCCGACGCCGTCACCTACAAGCAGGTTCGCGGCAAGGACTTCTTCCACCGCATCGTTCGCGACGTCGGCGCGCTCACCGCCTGGCAACGGGAGAACGGCCACGTGACCCCGCGCGTCTCCCTCTGGCTCACCGGCCTGAAGGAAACCGTACAGTCGCTTCCGGAGTTCGTCCGTCTCGCCGCCGCGATGGGCGTGACCGAGGTCCACCTGCAGCGCCTCGTCTTCGATGAAGGCGGCGTCGGGCTGGCCCGCGCGCAGAGCTCGCTGTTCGAGCAAACCCAGGCCGACGAACAGCAGGCGATCGCGCAAGCCGAGGCGCTCGGCCGCACGCTGGGCGTCACCCTCGACGCGTCCGGCGCCACCGAGCCCGGCCTGAGCCTGAAGAACACCGACGGCGCCCAGCCCTGGTCCACCTGCCGCCGCCCCTGGTCGCTGATGTATTTCACCGCCAACGGCCGCGCGCTGCCCTGCTGCATCGCGCCCTTCTCCGCCCGCGGCTACGAGAACTACACGCTCGGCGACGCCACCCAGCAAAGCTTGCGCGAAATCTGGAACGGCCCCGCCTACCGCGACTTCCGCGCCTCGCTGCTCACCGATCAACCGCCCAAGCCCTGCCAGAACTGCGGCATGCGCTGGAGCCTGTGAAAACGGTCGCCATCATCCCGGCGTGGAACGAGGAAGGCGCCATCGGTCCCACCGTCGCCCGCCTGCCGCGCGGCCTGATCGACACCGTCCTCGTCATCGACGCCGGCAGCGCCGACGCGACCGTCGCCGAAGCCCAAGCCGCCGGCGCCGTGCCCACCGTCGAGCTCCGCCGGGGCTACGGCCGCGCCTGCCAGACCGGCGCCGAACTCGCCAAGAGCCTCGGTGCCGACACGGTTCTTTTCCTCGACGGCGACGGCTCGGACGCGGGCGACCGAGCCGAACTCCTGCTCGCGCCAATCGCCGAGAACCGCGCCGACTTCACACTGGCGCGGCGCGGCCGGGCAGGGCGGGCCCCCGGCAGCATGGGCGCCCATCAGGTCCTCGCCGGCCACCTCGTCGGCGCAGCCGTGGGCGTCATCGCCGGTCATCGCTACCGCGACATGTGCGCCTTCCGCGCCATCCGCCTCGACCTGCTCGAGCGCCTCGCCATGCGCGAGATGACCTATGGCTGGAACCTCGAAATGCAGATGCGCGCCGCGTTCGCCCAGGCGCGCATCGTCGAGATCCCGATGCCGTACTTCAACCGGATCGCGGGCCGCTCCAAGGTTGCCGGGACCATGCGCGGGACGGTCAGGGCAGGGGCGCGCATCGTTCGTACTCTTGCTACAACCAGGCGCGGGACCCTGCCCCGAGCCAAGCTGGGCTGGGCGGCCCCAGACCCGCACCGGTAGAGAGATCAGGACGATGCAGCAGGACACGATCAGCTACGAAGCCGATGGGCTCCAGATGCGCGGGCAGCTCTTCTTCGAGCCGAACGGCGGCGCCCGGCCGGGCGTGCTCGTCTTTCCGGAAGCGTTCGGCCTCGGGGAGCACGCGATCTCGCGCGCCGAGCGCCTCGCCGGCATGGGCTACGCCGCACTCGCCTGCGACCTGCACGGCGACGGCAAGATGATCGAAGATCTTCAGGAGGCGATCGGCCAGATCAAGCCGCTGATGGAAGCGCCCGAGCGGACGCGCACCCGCGCCGGCGCCGCCCTCGACCTGCTCAGCTCGCGTCCCGAGGTCGATGCCGACCGCATCGCCGCGATCGGCTTCTGCTTCGGCGGCACGATGGCGCTCGAGCTCGCCCGCGGCGGCCGCCACCTCGCCGCCGTGGTCGGCTTCCATAGCGGCCTCGCCACCCAGGCCAAGGCCCGGCCCGGTGGCGTCAGGCCCCGCGTCCTCGTCTGCATCGGCGGTGACGACCCGATGATCCCTCCCGAGCAGCGCCGCGAGTTCGAGGAGGAGATGCGCGCCGCCGGCGCCGACTGGCAGCTCCACGTCTACGGCAACACGGTCCATAGCTTCACCAACCGGCACGCGGCCAAGCGCAACATGCCCGACGCCATCCGCTACAGCCCCGAGGCCGACCACCGCTCCTGGGCCTCGATGACCGAGCTTTTCCAGGAAGCCTTGAAGTAACGCGGGTCCGAGCACGCTGCGCCCGGTGGGGTCCACGGGCGTCGCGCCCGCCGCGTGCCGCCCGCGGCGCCCCTGCGCTCACTTCTCGATGATCGCCGTCACGCCCTGTCCCGCCGCCGCGCAGATCGAGATCAACAC
>CAXUBM010000267.1:0-3556 GCA_964249235.1 uncultured Acetobacteraceae bacterium
GCGCTGGTGGGCGTGTATTGCGCGTCGAAGGCGGCGGTGATCAGCCTGACGCAGAGCACGGGGCTCGACCTGATCAAGCATGGTATCAATGTCAACGCGATCTCGCCCGGCGTGGTCGACAACGACATGTGGGTGCAGGTCGACGCGATGTTCGCGCGCTACGAGGGGCTGGAGCCGGGCGAGAAGAAGCGGCGCGTGGGTGCGGCGGTTCCGTTCGGGCGGATGGCGCGGCCTGACGAGCTCGCCGGCATGGCGGTGTTCCTGGCGTCGGCGGACGCGGACTACGTCGTCGCGCAGACGTACAACGTCGATGGAGGCAACTGGATGAGCTGACCGCCGCGCGTGATCGTCTTACGGGTGAACTCAACGAAGGAAACGGACGTGACTCAGAAAACAGGTTTTTTCGCCGCGATGCTCGCCGGCGGCACACTGCTCGCAGGCGGCGCCTATGCCGCGACGACGCTCACCGTCGCCACCGTCAACAACGGCCAGATGATCCAGATGCAGGCGCTGTCGAAGGACTTCGAGCAGCAGCATCCGGACATCCACCTCAACTGGGTGGTGCTCGAGGAGAACGTGCTTCGCCAGCGGGTGACCACGGACATCGCCACGCATGGCGGGCAGTTCGACATCCTGACGATCGGCAACTACGAGGTGCCGATCTGGGCGAAACAGAAGTGGCTGGTTCCGTTGAACAGCCTGCCGTCGGACTACGACGTCGGCGACATCCTG
Organism: uncultured Acetobacteraceae bacterium; assembly: GCA_964249235.1. Classification (GTDB taxonomy): domain Bacteria; phylum Pseudomonadota; class Alphaproteobacteria; order Acetobacterales; family Acetobacteraceae; genus CAXTPV01. Next base: position 733 of record CAXUBM010000267.1, read on the forward strand.
CCGACCGTCAAGCAGGGCGTGTCCTACAAGGGCACGATCTACGCCCTGCCCTTCTACGGCGAGAGCGCGATGACGCTCTATCGCACCGACCTGTTCAAGAAGGCCGGGCTGACGATGCCCGACACCCCGACCTACGCGCAGATCAGGCAGTTCGCCGACAAGATCACCGACAAGTCGGGCCAGGTCTACGGCATCTGCCTGCGCGGCAAGCCGGGCTGGGGCGAGAACATGGCCTACGTCACCACGCTGGTGACGGCGATGGGCGGCCAGTATTTCAACATGCAATGGAAGCCGACCATCGATACCAAGGCGTGGAAGGACGCGTTGAACTACTATGACGGCATCATGAAGGCGGACGGACCGCCCGGTGCCAGCTCGAACGGCTTCAACGAGAACCTGGCCCTGTTCACCTCGGGCCATTGCGGCATGTGGATCGACGCGACCAGTGCGGCCGGCATCGTCTACGACAAGAAGCAGAGCCAAGTGGCCGACCGGGTCGGCTTCGCCTCGATCCCGAGCGGGAGCTTCACCGGCGGGCCGACCTGGCTCTGGTCGTGGAATCTCGCGATCCCGACCTCGTCCAAGCAGGTCAGTGCGGCCAAGACGTTCATCACCTGGGCGACGTCCAAGCCGTATCTGGCGCTCGTCGCCAAGACCTACGGCGCGGTGAACACCCCGCCGGGCACGCGAACCTCGGTCTACGAGGATCCGAGCTACAAGGCGGTGGCACCGTTCTCGGGCTTCGTGTTGAACGCGATCAACAACTCCAACCCGAGCGGGCAGACGAAGAACAAGCGGCCGTATACGGGGGCGCAGTTCGCCGACATACCGCCGTTCCAGTCCATCGGGACGCAGGTCGGCCAGAACGTCGCGGCGACGCTGACCGGGTCGATGAGCGTCGACCAGGCGCTCACGTCGAGCCAATCGGCGACGAGCCGGGCGATGCGGCAGGCGGGCTACCACTAAGCAGGCCAAGCCTCGTCAGAAGGCCAGGGCTCGTAAGAAGGCCAGGGCTCGGTTCGGGATCCAGGGGGGCACGCCCCCCTGGCGGGGTCCAGGGGCCGAACCCCTGGCCTTCGGCCGGCAGTGCGCTAGTGTCCCGCCATGGCCGAAGACCCGTATCAGGTGCTGGGCGTTGGACGCGACGCGAGCCAAGCCGACATCAAGCGGGCCTTCCACAAGCTCGCCAAGCTTTGGCATCCCGACCTCAAGCCGGGCGACGCGGCGGCGGAAGCACGCTTCAAGTCGATCTCGGCGGCCAACGAGCTGCTGTCGGACCCGGAGCGGCGGGCGGCGTTCGACCGCGGCGAGATCGACGCTTCCGGCCAGCCCGCCGGGCCGCCGCCGAACTGGCGGGGGTTCGCCGAAGGCGCGGAGGGGATGCGCTATCGGACGAGCTCGGCCAGCTACTCGGACGAGGATCTGGGCGACATCTTCGGCGACATCTTCGGCCGCCGGCAGCGTTCCGGACCCATCGGCGGGCGCGACGAACACTACGTGCTCGCCATCGACTTTCTCGACGCGGTCAACGGGGCGACCAGGCGACTGACGCTGCCGGACGGTGGCACGCTCGACGTGCGCGTGCCGGCCGGGATCGAGACCGGTCAGACGCTGCGGCTGCGCGGCAAGGGCGGCCCGGGGAGCGGCGGCGCACCGGACGGGGACGCGCTGATCGAGGTGAGGGTGAGCGACGGCACGCTGTTTCGGCGCGAGGGCAACGACATCCACCTCGATTTGCCGGTCAGTCTGCGCGAGGCGGTGCTGGGAGCGAAGGTGCAGGTGCCGACGCCGCGCGGCACGGTCTCGATGACGATACCGCCCCGTTCGGACACCGGGCGGCAGTTGCGGTTGCGCGGCCGCGGCGTCGCCGAGCGCGAGGGACGCGCGGCGGGGGACTTCTACGTCACGCTCAGGGTGGTGATCGGCACGCCGGATGCGTCGCTGGAGGCGTTCCTGCGCGAGTGGGAGGGCGGCGGCGATCCGCGCCGCGGCATGGGGGCGCCATGATCACGATCGAGACGGTCTGCGTCGAGGTGCGCGGCGTCAGGCCGGACGAGCTGCTGCGCTGGATCGACGAGGCGTGGGTCAGGCCGCAGGGGGCGCCGGGCGCCTGGGAGTTCACCGAGATCGACATGGCGCGGGTCAGGCTGATCGTCGACCTGCGCGAGCACCTGCGGATCGGCGAGGACGCGATGCCGGTGGTGCTGTCGCTGGTCGACCAGCTCTACGAGGAGCGGCGGCGCATGCGGCGCGTACGCGACGTTCTCGACCGGTCGGTCTCGGGCGAGACCCGTGCGGAGATCCTGCGTCTGCTCGGCGCGGCCTAGAACGCCGGCGTGATCTGGCTGCTGCACCTCGCGGGTGCGAGCAAGATCGCGCAGGCGGTGCTGATCATCCTCGGCACGTTCGTGCTCGAGGACGGAGCGACGATCCTGTCGGCGATGCAGGTCACGACCGGCCATCTGGCCTGGTGGATCGCCCTGCTGTCGCTCTACGCGGGCGTGATCTGCGGCGATCTCGGGCTGTACGGATTGGGCAGGCTCGCCGGGGTGTTCTCGTGGGCGCGACGCTGGCTGCCCGAAGCGCGGGTGCGACTTGCGCGGCGCTGGCTGGGCCCGCGGCTGTTCCGGGTGGTGTTCATCAGCCGGTTCCTGCCCGGGATGCGTCTGCCGACCTACACGGCATCGGGCTACGTGAACGCCGACTTCGGCACCTTCGCGCTCGCCGCGATCGTGGCGACGCTGGCCTGGACGTCGCTGCTGTTCGCGGTGTCGCTCAAGCTCGGGGCGATCTTGTCGCGCTTTCTCGGGGCATGGAGCTGGGC
>CAXUBM010000268.1:0-3523 GCA_964249235.1 uncultured Acetobacteraceae bacterium
GGGTCATGCCGCGCCTGCCCGCGCGCCCCGCCGCCCGGCCGCCCGGCGGCTCCGGCGGCATCGCCATCCGAGGCATCATCGCCGGCATGAGCGTGCACTACGCCGGCTGCTGCCGCCCGCTGCCCGGCGACCGCATCGTCGGCATCGTCGCCAACGGCAAGGGCATCACCGTGCACACCTCCGCCTGCCAGACGCTGGAAAGCTTCGCCGCCAGCCCCGAACGCTTCCTCGACGTCGACTGGGACTACGACGCGCTCGGCCACCAGCGCGAGGCCGAGCAGCATCTGGGGCGCGTCAGCGTCATCGCCGCCAACGAACCGCAGACGCTGGCGACGCTGACCAACGCCATCTCCAAGCAGGACGGCACCATCACCAACCTGCGCATCGTCAACCGGCAGCTCGACTTCATGGAGGTGCTGATCGACGTCGAGGTCCGCGACGTGCGCCACCTTTCTTCGGTCATCGCCGGGCTGCGGGGGGCGACCGGGATCACCCAGGTCGAGCGCGCCAAGGCGTGAGCGTGGCGAAGGCCGGGGCGCTGCCCCGAACCCCGCCGGGGCCCGCGGCCCCAGACCCGCCCGACATCGGGCGTCAGCGAGGCGGGTGGTCGCACGAGGGCTTCGCCGGACGGTCGCGGAGCGTTCGGCGATCCTGGGTCTCGGGTCCGACCTGACGGATATCCGCCGCATCGAGCGCGTTCTCGAACGGCACGGCGCCCGCTTCGTCGAGCGCATCTTCACCCCGACCGAGCGCGAGCGCGCGGAGCGCGGAGGCGGCGTCAACCGCGCCAACTCGCTCGCCAAGCGCTGGGCGGCCAAGGAAGCCTGTGCCAAGGCGCTGGGCACCGGCTTCTCGCGCGGCGTCTTCCACTCCGACATGGGCGTCGTCAACCTGCCGTCCGGCCAACCGACGATGGCCCTGACCGGCGGCGCCCTTGAGCGTCTGCGAGCCTTGACCCCCGACGGCATGGTCGCCCACATCGCGCTCACGATGACCGACGAGGCGCCCTACGCCTCGGCCAGCGTCATCATCGAAGCGCGCGAGACCCTCTGACGTCAGGTCCAGGGATCCAAGGGGCAAGCCCCTTGGCGGGGACAGGGGCAGAGCCCCCGACTTAAACCTGCACCAGCTGCTTGCCCCTGTTCTCCCCCGTGAACAGGCGCCTGAGCGCCCGCGGCAGATTCTCGAACCCCTCGATCACGTCGACCTGATCCACGAGCCGCCCTTCTTTCCACCAGCCCGCCAGCGCCGCCGCCGCCTCGGGGTAGCGGGACGCGTGGTCCAGCACGATGAAGCCTTCCATGCGGCCGCGCTTGATCAGCAGGCTGAGATAGTTTCGGGGGCCGGGCGGCATCGTGACCGCGTTGTAGCGGGAGATTGCGCCGCACAGCACGACCCGTCCACGCATGGCCAGGTGCTCCAGGGCCGCGTCGAGGATTGCCCCGCCGACATTGTCGAAGAAGACGTCGATGCCATCCGGGCAGAGCTGACCGAGCCGGTGCGCCACGTCCTCGGACTTGTAGTCGATGGCGGCGTCGAAACCCGCCGCCTCGGTCAGCCAGCGGCACTTTTCGCCGCTGCCGGCGATGCCAACCACCCGGCAGCCCTTGATCTTCGCGATCTGGCCCACGATCGAGCCGGTGGCGCCGGCGCCCCCCGACACCACCACCGTCTCGCCCGCCCGCGGACGGCCGATGTCGAGCAGGCCGAAATAGGCGGTGGCGCCGTTCATGCCGAGCAGGCCGAGGGCGCGGCCGAGGGGCAGATCCTCCGCCACCTTGCCCAGCCGGTAGGGCCCGCTCGGCGCGGTGCGCACGAACTCCTCCCAGCGCAGGATGCCGCTGACGCGGTCGCCCTTCCGGTAGTCCGGATGGCGGGACCGCACCACACGGCCGGCCGCGAACGCGCGGACGGGCGTGCGGAGCGGTACCGCCGGCAGGTAGCTGTCGCCGCCGATCCAGCCGCGCTGGGTGGGATCGCAGGAGAACATCTCGGTCCGAACCACGACCTCGCCCTCGCTGGGCTCCTCGACCGCTCCGGTCTCCAGACTGAAATCTTCCTCGGCGATCTCGCCGCGCGGGCGGCGGATCAGGATCCAGCGTCGGTTGGCGGTGTCGTCCATGTCGTCTTCTCCACGTCGTGCGTGACCGTCCGCCGCACCCACCCGGCGGCCTTGACAGGGGGTGCGGGGGGCGGCTTGGTGCCGTGCCCCAAGCGGATCTCCCGATGGCCGACACCAGAACCACCCAGGGCGGCCATGCCGCCGCCGTCCTGTGGGAAAATGTCAAGACGATCGTCTACGCGTTGCTGATCGCGTTCGCCGTCCGCACCTTCGTCTTCGAGCCTTTCAACATCCCCTCCGGGTCGATGATCCCGACCCTGCTCGTCGGCGACTACGTCTTCACCACGAAATACTCCTACGGCTACTCCCGGTTCTCGTTCCCGTTCGCACCGCCGCTGTTCTCCGGACGCCTCTTCTTCCACGCTCCGCATCGCGGCGACGTCGCCGTCTTCCGCGAAACCAAGGACACCAGCACCGACTACATCAAGCGCGTCGTCGGCCTGCCCGGCGACACCATCCAGATGCGCGAGGGACAGCTCTACCTCAACGGACAGCTGGTGCCGCGCGACGACCTCGGCGACTACGAGGCCGTGGACGAGCACGGCGTGCAGCTCGAAGGCCGGCGCTACCGCGAACTCCTGCCGCGCCGCGACGGCCGCACCGTCCGCCACCAGATCCTCAAGGAGACCAGCGAGGGCCCGCAGAACGACACCCCGGTCTACACGGTGCCGCCGGGCGACTTCTTTGCCATGGGCGACAACCGCGACGACAGCGCCGACAGCCGTTTCCAAGGTCCCGACCCGGACGATCTCGGCTACGTGCCGATGGAGAACCTGGTCGGCCACGCCCAGTTTATCTTCCTGTCCATCGACGCGCGCTATCCGATCTGGGAATTCTGGGAATGGCCCTTCGAGATACGCTGGAACCGCCTGTTCACCCCGATCCGATAGAGGCGCGGATCGGCTACAGCTTCCGCGACCCGGCGTTGCTGCGCGAAGCGCTCACCCACCGTTCGGCCCCTGCGAACCGTCACCGGCGCGGCGCGGGCTCGAACGAGCGGCTGGAATTCATCGGCGACCGCGTCCTCGGCCTGGCGATCGCCGAGTGGCTGTTCGAGCGCTTCCCCGACGAGCAGGAAGGCGAGCTCGGCGCCCGCCACGCCCGGCTGGTCTCGCGCGCGGTGCTGGCGCCCGTCGCCGAGACGCTCGAGATCGCGGCCGCGCTGTCGCTGGCCCCCGACGCCCTGCGGGCCGGCGTCGGCGCGCTCGAGAACGTCCGCGCCGACGCGCTCGAGGCGCTGCTGGGCGCGATGTTTCTCGACGGCGGCCTCGATCCGGTGCGTGCGCTGGTCCGCCGCGCCTGGTCAGACTCGATGACCGCGCTCGCCTCGCCGCCCAAGGACAGCAAGACGGCGCTGCAGGAATGGCTGCTCGGCCGCGGCGCGCCGCTCCCCGCCTATGC
>CAXUBM010000269.1:0-3515 GCA_964249235.1 uncultured Acetobacteraceae bacterium
CCGCTTCGTCGTCGCCGGGCCCCAGTACCCGGCCGGCATCGACTGGCCCGGCAACGTCGAGCGCATCGAGCACCTGTCCCCCGCCGACCACCCCGCCTTCTACGGACGGCAGCGCCACACGCTCAACATCACCCGCGCCGACATGATCGCGCTCGGCCACTCCCCCAGCGTCCGCCTCTTCGAAGCCGCCGCTTGCGCCACCCCCCTCATCAGCGACCGCTGGCAAGGCCTGACCGACCTGTTCCCCGAAGACGACGCCATCCTCATCGCCGACGGCACCGACCGGATGGTCTCCATCCTCGACCACGACGATCCCGACGACCGCCGCACCCGCGCCGCCACCGCGCGCGACATCGTCCTCGCCCGCCACACCGGAACCGCCCGGGCCCGAACTCTGGAAAAGCTGATCCAGGGGCTCCGCCCCTGAACCCGCTGGGGGCAGCGCCCCCAGATCCGCCCGGCTTGCCCCACCGGCGTCAGCGCCTGGAAGACGGCTCAGTCCGGGTGCCAGGCCCATCGGTTCCGATGTGTTACGCAGACGCGGGCTCCTTCGACGCCGTCGCATCGGCAAGCATGTCGACGACTGCGGACAGCGATTGCGCCGCGTCCTGCCCTGCTTCACGAGCCCGCTGCCAGACCTCCTTCTGCCGGTCGGCGCCTGTCCCTCGAAGCGCGATCGCACGCACCGCGCCCAGCGCCTCAGGACAACCGAGCGCCTCCGCGTCCTGTTCGACCAAGGCGATCAGCGCGTCGAGCTGGACCGCTGCCGGGCGCATTTCAGCGGACGTCTCGTCGATCAGCGTGGCCGCGGCGCCATGGTGCTGGACGCGCCAGAAGTTCTCGCTGGCGATCGCGCGCGATCCTCCGGTCAGGCCGGCATGGACCTCATCCCTGCGGTCCAGCATCCGGACCACGCACCGGTACAGGGAGGCGATCGCGACGGAATCCTCGACCGAGGCGCAGCTGTCGCACACGCGCAGCTCGAGCGTCGGAAACTTCCCCGACGGCCGGATCGCCCACCAGAGATAGCTCTCGTCGGGGATGGCACCCGAGCGAAGCATCACCGAGACGTAGCGCGCGTAGTCTGCCTCGTTCTCCATGAGGTCCGGGAGGCCCGAACGCGGCCACTCCCTGTAGGCGGCCATCCGATAGGATTTCAGACCGGTGTCGCGGCGCTCCCAAAACGGCGACGATGCCGACAGCGCGAGGAACAGCGGCAGGTAGGGAACCATCCTGCGCATCAGCACCGCCCGGCGCGACGGGTCCGGCAGCTCGACATGCACGTGCAGCGCGCAGACCATGTTGCGCGAGGCGAGGATCCCGTATTCGGCGACCATCCGTTCGTAGCGCTCCCCCTCGCTCCGGTCCTGGTCCGGCCAGCAGGAGTTCGGATGAGTGCCGGAGGCGAAGACCAGCAGGCCTCGGGCGCGAGCGAGCGACCCGAGCGTGGCGCGGGCGCCCAGCAGTCCTTCGAGGGCCCGGACGGCACGGTCCGTCGGCGGCGTCTGGATCTCCACCTGGCTCTGCAGGTTCTCCCGGCCCGCGTCCTTCATCCTGTCCGCGACCGCCGCGTGAAACGCGCGGGCGGCCTCGCCGTCCGGCGTTCCGCGCGTCTGCGCGTCGGCGAGGAAGAACTCCTCCTCGATGCCGAACCGGTAGCCTCGATCCATCGCTGTCGTCATCGGCAGACACTAGGTCACCGGCTCATGAACCGCATCCAGATACGCGAGGAGGCGAGCTTCACGAAGGCGAGGTAATCGGTCACGGAGGTCCGCCGCTTCCATTTGGCGACGGTCTTCTGGCTGATGCCGTAGCGCCGGGCGAGCGTTCTCAGGCTCTCTTGACTGTGCTGCGTCACGCGACGGACCGCCTCCGTCGTGGTGGCGCTCCCGTGTGGAACCTGACCCACAGCGCGTCCTTCCACGCGCGGGAAAAGACTGCACCACCAAAGCCAGGGATCAAACAGCTGGCCTTGCCAGACAGCGCTCGATCAGAACGTTCCCTCCTCACTCTCGCAACGCCCGTCGCGAGGATCGGCTGTGTTCGGCACAGGCCCGATGCTCGAGCGCGGCTCACGTCGGCGGCGCGGATTACGACCGTAGCGCGAAGTTGCGTCCGTGGTGGTCCGCTCGTCTTGACCGCGCAGGTGCTCCGCGAGACGTTCCGCGCTTGAAAGCGGGCGGACGCAAATCTGACTCTGGCATGTTTCGCGCGAAGCTTCGCTCGGGAGTGGTATCGAATGCAGCCAGTCAAGACCTTCGTCGCTTCTCTGCTCGCGCTGGTCGTCGCGTCGGATGCGTCCGCGCAGACCAGTGCGATCATACAGGTCACGCCGCTCACCACCGTCGTGAAGAAAACCCGAAGCGGCTTCTTTGGTGATCCGTTCCCGATCCCCTTCTTGCCATCGAACGGTTCGCTTCCGTTTCAGCTGTTTTCCGGCACGACGAAGTCGATCCTCATCTGTCCTGCAACAATCGACGCGAACTGCATCGAGCCCGACACCCTGACCCTCCAGCCCGGCCCGCTCGCCGGTCAGGCGGCGGCCGTCGGGGCGTCCCTCGGCACGAGCATCAACCACAACATCTACCTCGACCGGAACGGTCAATGGCAGATGGCGGCGACCTACTTCGTCAAGAACCCGAACGTCCCGCACACTGGCAATTGGACGGTCATCGTCCACGCCCATCCGACCAACCCGCTCAGCCCGCTGTCCTGGGTCGCCGACACACTCCTCGTCGGTTCATTCGGCGACTACGCCAAAGCAAACTACGACGGCAAATACTTCCGCGACGGCGACACACTCTATCTTGTCTACAGCCGCAATCTTCTCACGAACCCCGTGCACGACGGCATCGTCGCCCAGCGCATGACCTCGCCGACGACGCTCGCGCCCGCCGGCCCCGTGACGCTGCTCGAGCCCGCCCCGGGCGCCGGTTTCAACTCCGAGCTGTTCTTCCTGGACAAGCCGAAGAGCCACTTCAAGCTTGTCGAGACCGGCAACATCACGACGATCGACGGCAAGTACGCCATGGCCTATTCGACCGGCGACTTCCAGGAGAACGACTACAAGGCCGGCGTCGCCTGGTCCGACACATTCCTTCCAGCTCCCGGCTCAACCTATCGCAAGGTCATCCGGCCCGATCCCTCTGCGGTCTGGGGCAAGCCCGGTCCCGAAGTCCAATACCTCCTCCAGTCGGAGAAACCCGCGTGGCCGAACGACGTCGCGGGCGAGGTCGTCGCGCCGGGCGTTCCGTCGATCGTTCAGGCTTTCGACGGCAGCTGGCGGCTGTATTACGACGGCTTCGCGCCGGACGACCATCCGTTCGTGAAAGGCAGCACCGTCGACTTCGTGGCCGACAACCGGCGTCCGTTCTTTACACCGCTGCAGGTCGACATCCAGCCTGGCGCCACGGTCGCCGGTGCGAGCGACGCGGAACTTGCCACGTGGCTCACCCCCGTCGTCAGCCGCTAGGCTTGAAACCCGATCAGGTGTTGGAGCGACGCGAGACGCTGTG
>CAXUBM010000270.1:0-3503 GCA_964249235.1 uncultured Acetobacteraceae bacterium
CGTAGGTGGCGTCGAGCCAGACATACGGCCATTCACCCTCAATCGGCCTGGCCAGGAAAGCGCCCACCCGCTCGTCGATCTCGCCGCACAGGCGGGAAACCTGACTCTTGCTGATCCCCTCCATCTCAATGGCGCGCACCAAGTCATCGACCGAGCGGTGTCGAGATGCCCTGGATGTAGGCCTCCTGGATCACCGCCGTCAGCGCCTTCTCGGCCATGCGGCGCGGCTCGAGGAAGGAAGGAAAGTAGCTCCCACGGCGCAGCTTCGGGATCCGGAGCTCGACAGTTTCGGTCCGCGCCTCCCAGTCTCGGTCGCGATAGCCGTTGCGCTGGTTCATCCTATCGGGGCTCCGCTCGCCCGGTGCTGCGCCGCTCAGCGCCTCAGTCTCCAGCTGCATTAGGCGCTCGGCGGCAAAGCCGATCATCTCACGCAGGAACGTCGCGTCAGAGCCTTTCTCCAGCAGCGCGCGAAGAGCAATGATGTCGTCGATCATCGTGGAGGTCCCAGCGCAGAGTTGCGTGTCGCAACCCAACCCTACCCAGCTCCACCGCGGTGGCCGCCTCCTACACCACAACCAGGGACACGACCCACGTCCACGCACGACGCAGCCGGTGACCGCGCAGGGAAGATTTCGACGAGACGCCGGCACGATCCGCGCTCGCGCGCCTGCGTCGCGTCCGGGGGGCGATGGCCGAAGCGTGCGTGAGGGATCGACTGGGAGAGCGTTATCCAGGCACTACGCGCCCAGGGGGGCGGCACGGTATGGAGCAGCTTGCCGGTCGACGAGCGCCGCAGAGTGCTGCGCCACCTCCGTCCGTCCTGGGACGTGCACCGGTTCCAGTCCGCGCCGCAGATCGACCGGGCGGTCAGCGGCGAGCTCGCGAGCGGCAGGCTCGAGTTGCTCGCGGCGACACCGCCATCGGTCGAGCGGATCTCTGGGCGCTTGCGCGTCCGCCTGCGCCCGCTCGACCTCTCACCTGACGCGCGATGTCGGCTGGATCGTCAACTGCACCGGACCCGGCCACCGCTCGTTCGTCGAGCGTCATCCCGTGCTGCGCACCCTCCGCGCCGCCGGCGCCTAGCAACCCGACCCGCTCGCCATGGCAGGAACATCGACAACCTTTAACTGCTTCTGTCCATCCGGTGGCTGCACGCAGCGCAAGCGGTCGATCTGCGCGGCATGCGGTCCGGCGAGCCGGCAATTCCTGGACGCCCATCGCGCCCGCGTTGCGCTCGTGAAGGAAGATCGCGTCTTAAGAGGACTTCACGATCGGGCCGACATCCGCAGACGCTCCCCTGTCCGAATCGGCGCCTCCTGAGCGGCTGTTCGCAGCCGATGCCGGGGGTTCCGCGCGCCGGAGTGGCATCGACCCGGCGGTCAGAGCCGGCCGGCGAACAGGCGTTCGGCATTGCCGTGGAGAACACGCTCGAGAATGTCGGGCGGCAAATCCAGCCCTCTCGCATCCTCGACTCCCTGCCCAATCGGCCGGAACGGATAGGAGGAGCCGAACAGGAGCTGGTCGGACATAAACCCCCGAGCCGCCTCGACATACAGGCCCCCGCCAGGGCTGAAGAGATACATGTCGGGGGAAACAAAAACGTTCTCGTTGCGGAACGCGACCGCCACCATCTCGGCGACATGGGGATAGAAACCGTGGCAGCAGACGATCGGCAGGCGCGGGAACAATTTGGCAACGCGGTCCACCGCCGCCGGATCGTTGTGCGCGAGATCGGGCGTCGTCGGTCCGGACATGACGAAGGCCGGAACCGCGAGCTCGTCGCAGAGCGCGTAGAGCGGCAGCAGCCGATCGTCGTCGGCGCGCATCGGCTCCGCGTAGAACCCGGCGTCGAGGTTGACGCCGAGGAGGTCAAGTTTGGCGATCCCCCGCCGCGCTTCGTCCAGCGCCGCCTCGCTCCCGAGCGCCACCGGGTCGACGGAGGCGACGCCCCTGAGCCGGAAGCCTGACTCCCGCGCCACCGCGGCAAGAGTGTCGTTGTCGACCCGCACTCCCGGGACGCTGCGCCCCACCATCAGTCCGAGCCGCACACCCGCCTCGTCCATCTCGGCGACCAAGCCGGGAATGCCGTCCGCGCGTGCGAAATGGTCGACGTCGCGCGAGCCGACACGGCGATTCATCCAGCGTACCACCTCGTCATCGCGCCCGCCCGGCTCCGCGCCGAAGAAGGCGTGCAGCGTGCGTGGCCGCAAGCGCATGTCGATGATCGTCGGTGCGGCCATTTTAGGCTCCCTGACCAATGAATCGAAGGCGCGGTGATTCCGCAGCCTGGGTCTCTTCGTCGCGTCCTAGATCTGGGATTACTCGGAGACTGCAGACACGCCAATCGACGATGCCGTTGTAAGCCTGCGTCGTCCTCGAGCGGGACTCGGCTTGCCGCGGGCATGAGCTCGCCGCCGTAGTCGGGCGTCGACGACGAGCTCGTTCCCGAAGTGGCTTCCATACCAGCGTTCATGACCGCGTCAGATCTTCGGACCTCAGCCGCGGGCGCGCATCCATGAAGCGACGGCGAGATCGCTTCGCCCGAACGAAGGGAGTTTCGCCTCGAGCTGCTCGACCGTCTGCACGTCGAGCCTGTCGAGCAGGGCATGGGTGATCAAAGTGGGCGGCACGGTGATCTCCTGACCAGGATCCCCACCGGCCAGCAGCATGGCATCCGCACGAACCGACACCGCTCCGAGCACGGCGGCGTCCGAGGCCGCGGTCGCGACCCAGGGCGAGTGGGGCGCGCGCATCGCCTGGATGTCGGCCGTCGAAATGTCGGCGCTGTAGATCCGGATCTTGCTGTCGAGACCCATTTCGTCGGCGGCCAGGGCGACGCCGCGGGCGAACTCGTCCCAAGGCGCGAACACCACCGTCATATCAGGATGCGCGCGGAACACCGCCTGCGACTGGTCGGCGACTGCGGTCGCGACCGGCGTCGTCGCCATTCCCCAACGCGCGGCCTCGTGGATGCCCGGATGCTCGCGCTTGATCTGCTGCCAGACGTCGTTACGGCGGTCGAGCGGAGCGAAGCCGGCCACGTAGACGTATCCCGCGGTGAAATGATCTCCGTTGTCGGCCAGCGCCTGCCCGAGCACGAGACGCGCCAGTGCGTGGTCGTCATGCTGGACCTGCGGGATGCGTGGATTGTCCAGGTTGACATCGAAGGCGACGACCTTGATCCCGGCTCGCACGGCCGTCTGCGCCACGTCGCGCAGCGACTCCGGCATGCCGTGGTCGATCACGATTCCTTTCACACCGAGGTTGATCGCCTGCTGCACCGCGTCGCGCTCGGCGGCCGGATCACCCCGGCCTTGAAGCACGCGAAGCGAGATGCCGAGCGCCTTCGCCTGCCGTTCCGCTCCCGCCTGATAGGCCTGAAAGAAGTCGCCGTCCGAGATCAGGGTCACCAGCGCGACCGGGACGCCACCCTTGTCGAACGGTGCGGGAGCGCCCGGCAGGCCGCCGGCGCGCGCACCCTGGCAGGACAGGGCGCAGACGGC
>CAXUBM010000271.1:0-1235 GCA_964249235.1 uncultured Acetobacteraceae bacterium
GGGCAGGCCGCTGCACACGCGCGCCGTGCTGGCCGCCATCCGCGACAGCCGGCGCAGCATCTGGATCGCGACCGGCTATTTCGTTCCCATGCCGGACGAGATCGCGGCCTTGCGCGGCGCTGCCATGCGCGGCGTGTCCGTCAACCTCGTCCTGCCCGGCGTCAGCGACGTGCCCGGCGCCATCCATGCCGGCCGTGCCGGCTACGGCCGGCTGCTCAGGGCCGGCGTGCTCATCCACGAGATGCACGACGCGGTCCTGCACGCCAAGGTCGCCACGGTGGACGGTGTGTGGAGTTCGATCGGCTCGTCCAACTTCGACCGCCGCAGCGCGCGCCTGAACAACGAGGTCGACGCGGTGGCGCTCGGCGAGCGCCTGGCGTCCTCGATCGAGGCGATGATGCGCGGCTGGGCCGGCCGCTCCCGCCGGGTCACGCTGGAGAGCTGGCGCGACCGCAGCTGGCGCGAGCACGTCGGCGAGTGGACCACCCTGATCTGGAAGAGACTGATGTAGGTCTTGGGGTCCGCCCCGGACGCGCCTCGCAGCCGGACGGCCGTGCTGTGACCTCGGCTCGATGTCGTCCTGCCCGGCGAACACCCCTTGCCACGGCCGCGCGCCGATGCTCTAAGCCGCCGCTTCCCTGCCGGCCCATGGCAAGAGCCGGCTATACCCGCGCGGCCCCGGCCGCAGCCTGTCGTCCACGGGGACGCCGGATGGGTTGATCAGCCACAGGGAGAACACATGCCCCTCTACGAGACCGTGCTGATCGCACGCAACGAGATCACGCAGGCGCAGGTCGACTCGCTGGCCGACGACATCGCCACCCAGATCGGCGCCGACGAGGGCCTGATCCGCAAGCGCGAATACTGGGGCCTGCGTTCGCTCGCCTACCGGATCAAGAAGAACCGCAAGGCCCACTACCTCCTGCTCGGCCTCGAGGCCAAGCCCGACGTGATCAAGGAGATGGAGCGCCAGCTCGGCCTCAACGAGGACGTGCTCCGCTTCATGACCATCCGCGTCGACGAGATCGAGGAGGCGCCGTCCGCCATTCTCGCCCGCAAGTCCGACGACCGCGAGCGCGCCTTTCGCGGCCCCAAGCCCGCCGGCCGCTTCGATTCGGGGCGCAAGCGCGGCTACGACGCGCGCGAGGAGTTCCGCGCCCGCACCAGCCCCGACGACGGCCCCTCCCGCTTCGACCTCCAGGACGCGGAGTAACCCATGTCCGACGCCACCGACC
>CAXUBM010000271.1:1245-1948 GCA_964249235.1 uncultured Acetobacteraceae bacterium
CACCGCCGTTTCCGCCAAGAAGCAGCGCGAGCTCGCTGTGGCCATCAAGCGCGCCCGCTTCCTGGCGCTGCTTCCCTACGTGGTGAGCTGAACCGATGGCCGCCGTCGAACTCATTCTCCTCCAGCGCGTGGACAAGCTCGGCCAGATGGGCGACGTGGTGCGCGTCCGTCCCGGCTACGCCCGCAACTTCCTCCTGCCCGGCGGCAAGGCGATCCGCGCCAACAAGGAAAACCGCGCCCGCTTCGAAACCCAGCGCGTCCAGCTCGAGGCGCAGAACCTCAAGCGGCGCGAGGAGGCCGAGCGCCTCGCCGAACGGATGTCCGGCCTCTCGGTCGTCGTCCTCCGCTCCGCCGGCGACAGCGGCTCCCTCTACGGTTCGGTCTCGACGCGCGACATCGCCGAAGCGTGTGCCGAGGGCGGCCTGACCATCGGCCGCGACCAGGTCCTGCTCGACCACCCGATCAAGACGCTCGGCCTCGCCGCCGTGCGCGTCTCGCTTCACCCCGAAGTGGTCATCCCGGTCACCGTCAACGTCGCCCGCTCCGTCGAGGAAGCCCAGCGCCAGGCCGCCGGCGAGCGGGTCGGCCAGCAGACCGACCGCGAGGACGAAGGCCCGGGTGAGCAGCTCAGCGTAGAGTTCGGCGACCGCTCCGACGGCTGACCGGCCGGCCCCTGACGCAGCCGCGCCACGCCCGCCCGCAC
>CAXUBM010000271.1:1958-3202 GCA_964249235.1 uncultured Acetobacteraceae bacterium
GCCGCACACCGTCCACCCCGCCGGAACTTACCCTCCGGCGGGGTTTTCTGTGTCCGGTGCCGGCGTGGCTCGGCGGCCGGTCCAAAGCACATCCCGATCCAACCGGATCGGGATGCCGTGCTATACGTCATCGACAAGCACGCCGGCGGGCGTCCGCAAACGCCGCCGGCGGCGATCGAGGGGAGGTGCAGCGGTGATCCTTGACGCTCTTCTTTCGCGATCCATCCGCCAGGGCATCCTGTCGGTCCAGTATCCCGACGGACGGCGCGCCCGTTACGGCACCTCCGGTTCCGAGGTCGGCGTCAGGATCAAGGACTGGGCCGCGGTCCGCAAGATCGCGCTCTCGCCCTCGCTGGGCTTCGGCGAAGCCTACATGAACGGCAGCCTCGACCCCGTCGACTGCCCCCTCTACGACCTGCTCGACCTGATGATCGTCAACGCCGAGGACGGCGTCGGCCTGCGCACCATCCTCGACCTGCGCGACCGCTACAACCGCGCCGTCCGCCGCCTGGCGCAACACAACCCCGTTCCCCGCGCCCGCCGCAACGTCGCCCACCATTACGACCTCAACGGCGAGCTCTACCGGCTCTTCCTCGACGAGGACCGCCAGTATTCCTGCGCCTATTTCCGCACCGGCGACGAAACGCTCGAGCAGGCGCAGCGCGACAAGAAGCACCACATCGCCGCCAAGCTCCTCCTCGACCGCCCCGACCTCGAAGTCCTCGACATCGGCAGCGGCTGGGGCGGCCTGGCGCTGACGCTCGCCCGCGACTACGGCGCCGCCGTCACCGGCATCACGCTCTCGGTCGAGCAGCTCCACGCCGCGCGCGCCGGCGCCGTGGCCTAAGGCCTCGCGGCGCGCGTCCGCTTCGAGCTCGCCGACTACCGCTCGGTCTCCAAACGCTTCGACCGCATCGTCTCGGTCGGCATGTTCGAGCATGTCGGCGTCGTCCACTACGACACCTTCTTCGCGCGCCTGCGCGAACTGCTCCGCCCCGACGGTGTCGCCCTGCTGCACGCCATCGGCCGCTCCGACGGTCCGGGTGCCACCGGCAAGTGGCTCGAGAAATACATCTTTCCCGGCGGCTACTCGCCGGCGCTGAGCGAGACCTTCGCCGCCATCGAGCGGTCCGGCCTGTGGGTCACCGACTGCGAGATCCTGCGCCTGCACTACGCACGCACGATCACGCACTGGCGCGCCCGCTTCGCCGCCAATCGCGAGCGGATCCGCGCCATGTACGACG
>CAXUBM010000271.1:3212-3491 GCA_964249235.1 uncultured Acetobacteraceae bacterium
CGAGCGCTTCTGCCGCATGTTCGAGATCTACCTCGCCGGCTGCGAGATCACCTTCCGCCGCGCCGGCCACATGAACTTCCAGATCCAGCTCAGCCCCAGCGTCGACGCCGTCCCGTTCACCCGCGACTACATGTTCCTCCAGGAAGCCGCCCATCGTCCCGCCCCGGCGAGGGCGCGTCAGCGCGAACCCGAACACGTCACGTGAGGCATCGCCGGGGTCCGGGGACCAGTCCCCGGCGACGCCAGGGCAGAGCCCCGGATCACCCCAACAGCCGCGCC
>CAXUBM010000272.1:0-3487 GCA_964249235.1 uncultured Acetobacteraceae bacterium
TTCGTAACGGTCCGGCTTCCGACTACGGCGCTCCGGCCGCATCGATGTCTTTCGAGATTGAAAGCTGACGATTCAAATGACAAGACGATGCCTGTGCTATCGCGAAGTCACGCTAGCCTGAAGGATCATCCAGCGGGTAGTCTCAGTCACCTCCCGCGACGGAACGCTTGTTCACCGTCCCTCGAAGTAGCTCGGAGAAGCGGCAAGGACGGTAGCGGCATGAGCGGTGACCCGACGATCTCGAACGGCAAGGTCATGCGCCGGCACGGATCATGCTGGTTCGGGATGGCTCAAGGGGCGGTCCTTTCGGGCGGGTGCGGCCGGCTTGCGAGAAGGCCGACGATCAGGCCGCTCCCAGCCGGAACGACGGGCAGCAGGCAGGCCTGCAGCGCATGGTAGAGACCCGCCTGGTCGCCGGCCCGCACCCCGGCAGCTCCGTGCTCCGGTAGCCGCGGATGCCAGGCACCAGTGGTCGGATCGATGAAATGCCGGGAGGTGAACGACCAGAGCGTGCGGTAGTGTTCCGCCCACTCCCCGCCCGGGACGCCGAGAGCATGAAGCCAGGCCGCTGCGCCGATCGCCTCGCAGCAGGGCCAGGACAGGCGCTCCTGGCGATCGATGCGCCCGTCCCAGCCAGGGTGTGGGCGAGGCCGCCATCCGGCCGCCACGCATCCGACCAGGCGCGTCGGAATAACGCCGCCGCCTCGGGCAACCGAGCCCTGCCGCGTCCGCGGAGCACCCAGAGCTGCAGCAACAGGCGCGACCGCTCGAAGGAATGGCCGGGCGTCGTGCCGCTGGGGCGGAACTCCGGCGAGCCGTCATAGCCGCGGTCGATCATCCAGTCCGACGTGAAATGCTCGCCGACGCCATCCCTCGGCGCGAGCATGGCGATCGACGATCAGCGAGGCGATGCTCTCCGCGTGATCGAGATGGATGGCCCCACCGGTGGCCTCGAATGCGGCGAGATAGGCCTCGGCTAAGTGCATGTTCGCGTTCTGGCCGCGGTAGGCCTCCTCATCCCGCCAGTCGCAGGAGCCCACCGGCGGATCCCAGAAGCGCTCATCCACGTGGAGGATGTTGGCCAGCAGCGCGGGCGCCAGACAGCTAGATTCCGATCGCTGCTGCAATTCGAGGCAGGATCGTGAGCGCGTTTCCGGAGATGATCAGGTTACGATCGGCGTCCGAATAGCCCTCGAATCGCTGCAGGTTCTTCAAGGAGACCTTGATCTTGTCGGCAGGAAAGAACGGCAGGTCATAACCGGTCAGCATCTTGGACGTGCTGTGGATCGCGTGAAGAGCCGCCAGCGAAGCCGGATAGCTGACGATCGCCGTGTCGAAGAACAGCGAATCGATTGTCCGGTTGACCCGTTCGGCGCCCTGCTGCGGGTCTTCCTTTCTTTTCCACGGCATCAAGACGGCGAGACGGGGCTGGATCAGCGGCAGGGTTCCTCCGCCGTGTGAAGCGATGAACTTGATGTCTGGGCATCGCGTAACGGTATCGGAGTCGATCAGGCTAACGACCATCCGAGTGGTTTCGGCCGGGTACTCAAATGCCGGTGCGGGATAGCCCTGCACGACGATGTCGTTGGACGGACCCTCGGTCGGATGCACGAACACGATCGCCTTCCGGCGGTTCAACTCGTCGATGACTGGAGCGAACCGAGGATCGCCGAGGTAGACGCCGTCGTAGTTCGTCATCACGACGATCCCGTCCAGCCTCAGGTCATCGTAGATGTGGGCAATCTCCTTCAGGCAGGCGTCGACGTCGGGCAGGGGAATGGTACCGAAGCCGCCGAACCGGGACGGCCGGTCCCGGACGATGTCAGCGAGCGCGACATTCAGCGAGCTGGCCAGCCCTGCGGCAGCCGCGCCGGTCCAGTATCTCAAACCGGGTGAGGACAACGACAGAACTTCGGTCTGGATGTCGTTCTCATCCATGAGTGCAAGCCTTTCCTGGATATTCCAGCGGGCCATGGGAAAGCCGATCTCCTTCGTCGTGATCCCGACGTCGGCAAGAGCCGCGAGGTAGCTGTCCGGAATGAAATGCGTGTGGACGTCGATCGAACCCATGCTGTTCGTGCTCCTGATTTCCAAGATTGCCCGTTACCGTGCGCGCCGGTGGATGAGCGGTGGTCATCGTGACCTCGCGCTCAACATCGGCCGCCAGACCCAATCCCATCCGATCGGAGCTTCATCGAGACGCCGAGCTCATCGACAGGCTGCCCACATCAGCCGGCAGACGGCGGAACGCGGCCTCTGCCCGCTGCATTGTCTTTCCGTCATGACCGCCGCGCACCAGCGGGTCTGGATCGTGATCGCGTCGTGGTCGACGAACAATCCGGCCGGTAGGCTCGCAGGAACGCGTCGACTGCGAGTTCGACTGCACGCGAGCGAGGAATGACTGCAGGCGCCCCGAACAGGAATGGCTCAAACAATCCTGCCTGCAGCAGACCCTTGAGATGGAGACCGGCGACGACCGGTTCGGCGAACTGCAGCCAGCCGTCATCCATCGCCTTCTTCAGGAAAACGGCCACGTGATCCCAGCATCGTTTGGGACCACGCGCGAACAGGTGTGGGCCCAGGCCGCCGTCACGCATCTCAATGCCGCTGCGCACGACCGTGACGACCTCCAAGGAAAGCACCCACTTCAGATAAGCGTTGCCGAATTTGAGTAGGCGTTGCCGGAGGTCCCCCGATGAATAATCCAGGATGACCAGGAAACTGTCGACCTGGGCCTCCACGGCTTCCACCATGACCGCCTCGTAGAGCTCCTCCTTAGATTCGAAGTAGCTGTAGAGAGTCGTCTTGGAGCCACCCAGGGCCTCCGAGATGGCAGACATGCTGGCGCCGTCGAAGCCGAACTTCTGAAATACCCCCGCGGCTGCATCCACGATTGCGCGGCGCCGATCACCCGTCTTCACCCGCATGTCAGATCGTGTTCCAAAGCAATACCGTACAGTACGTTTATCATTGACCCCTCGGCTTGTCGACTCTAGATCCTGCGGCGCTGCCGCGCCCGGCCCCTGCTCCAAGGGCGGCAGGCTGTCGTCTTCCAGGATTGTCGCCGTCACGCGCACTTCGACCAGCCGCAACTATGACAAGTCATGCAGGCGCCTT
This sequence comes from uncultured Acetobacteraceae bacterium, assembly GCA_964249235.1. Classification (GTDB taxonomy): domain Bacteria; phylum Pseudomonadota; class Alphaproteobacteria; order Acetobacterales; family Acetobacteraceae; genus CAXTPV01. Next base: position 3,118 of record CAXUBM010000272.1, read on the forward strand.
CCTTAGCGACACCTGGTTGGCTGCTCTTCGGGCAAAGGATGCCGACACCACCAATAAGCGGCGCCGCCTCGGCCGTGCGCGATGTAGGTCGTGCCGGCGCTGATGATGCGCCACACCGCTTCTGGTGGTCGCGCAGGCCGATGACCGAGGACGCGCCGGGCAACCGTAGATGGCGTCCATCGAAGCTGCGCGGCACGAGGTTGTTGAATGGTCGTAGATCTGCGGGATGACGGCATTGAACGCGTCGTTCAGCAACTCGCCGGCGTGGCGGCGCTGCATGCCCATTCCGGGTTCTGTCAGCTCTCGTGCCAGTAGGCTGGCGTTGAATGACAGCATCAGGAAACCTCAGGCTGCGGTCATCATGTCGAGA
>CAXUBM010000273.1:0-3479 GCA_964249235.1 uncultured Acetobacteraceae bacterium
CTTGTCGAGGATCGGGGTGGCGACTTCGGCGGGGGAGATGGCGCACGAGCGGATGTTGTTGTGGTGCTCCTCCTCGTTGATGAGGTGGCTCATGGTCAGAACGGCGTGCTTGGCGGCGGCATAGGCGGCGCCGGAGACGCGCGATGGGAAGCGGCCGGCCCAACTCGCGGTGTGGATCAGCAATCCCTCCTGCTGGGCGCGCATGGCGGGCAGGACGGCGGTGACGCAGTAAAAGGCGGCGTTGAGGTTGGTGGCGAGGATCATGTCGACGTTGGCCGGGGTGAGCTCGGCAAACGAACGTTGCGGCAGGTTGGCGCCCGCGTTGTTGACGAGGATGTCGATGCGGCCGAGATCGGATCGCATCCAGTGGGCGATGGCGTGGACGGCTTGCGCGTCGGTCACGTCGGCGGGTTTGGCATGGGCGGTGCCGCCGGCGCGGGCGATGTCGGCGGCGACGCGCTCGACCTCGTTGTGACGGCGACCGGTGAGGACGAGTTGGGCGCCTTCGGCGGCGAGAGCGTGGGCGACGGCTTCGCCGATGCCGCTGCCGGCGCCGGTGATCCAGGCGGTCTTGCCGGTGAGTTGGGGCATGTGTGGGTCCTTCGGAGAGCGAGGCGAGGCGAGGGCTCTGCCCTCGACCCGCTGGGGCCGACGGCCCCGGACCTCATGTCTTAGGTCATGCCCACCAAAGGCGCAGCCCTTGGTGGGATGAAGGGGCGACGCGCTTAGGCGTGCTGCGCTGACGCCCTGCCTTCAGGTGGACGCGACGTTGGCGAGGCTGAGGGCCGAGCGATGGACGTCGAGCAGGGTGACGGTGGCGCCGTTGTTGAGGGTCAGCGTGGTGTTGCCGTTGGTTTCGGTGGCGCCGGCAAGGGCCTGGCCGGCGGCGCCCTGGCCGAAGTCGAAGAAGGTCAGACGGTTGGAGGCGACCGCACCGAAATTCTCGATCGTGAGGTCGGTGTTGGCGCTGGTGTGCCCGGCGAACAGGTCGAAGTAGTTGGTGCTGGTGCCGACGCCGCCGATGATGGTGCTGTCGCCGTAGCCGCCGACGAGGGTGTCGCCACCGGTGCCGCCGATGAGTGTCGCGTTGCCCGACCCGGCCCAGAACTCGTTGCCGCCCGAAGCGGCGGCGCCGTTGAGCGTGACGCTGCCACCGGCGCCTTCGGCGGGATCGTTGGCGACGAAGACGTTGTCGTGGGCGGCGCTGACGAGGACGACGTTGGTGCCGCTGGCGCCGTAGAGCGTGTCGTTGCCGGCCGCCTCGCCGCCGGTGACGGTGATGTTGCCGCCCATGCCGATGAACTTCAGGGTGCCGTTCTGCTCGTTGTAGAGGGTGCCGCCGGCGCCGCCGTGGACGGTGGTGTTGCCGTAGGCGTTGATCGTGGTGACGGACGCGCTGGCGCCGGTGACGGTGGCGCCGGTGCTGACGTTGATGATCGTGTTGGCGCCGGCGTTGTCGTCGATGGCCAGCGTGCTGCTGCCGTAGCCGCCGTTGATGGTGGCGTTGTTGCCGAGCACGTCGATGGTGTCGTGGCCGGAGCCGGCGTTGATGAGGTCGGCACCCTGGGAGACGACGAGGGAATTGCCGCGGCCGAGGTTGACCGTGTTGGCGGCGGTGCCGAGGGCGACCGTGTCGTTGCCGGCGCCGGCGGTGACGGTGTCGGGACCGGTGCCGCCGATCAGGGTGGTGTTGGCGGTGCCGCTGTAGACGAGGTTGCTGCCGTCGCCGATGACGATCGTCGAGGACGGGGCGTTGTCGGTGACGGCGACGGTGCCGAGATCGTCGCCGATATAGAGGAGGTTGGGGCTGGAAGCGGTAAGGGTGTTGAGGCCGGCCAGCGCGTAGTCGGGCACCATGCCCTGCAGCATGGTCGGGTGGGCGGCCAGGTAGGCGTTGTTCGTGACGTGCACGGCGGCGCCGGTGCCGGGGAGAGTGGCGACGCCGTTGCTGAACGAGGGCTCGGTGGCCCGGATGACCAGGCCGGTGTTCGCGCCGGTGGCGGTCGGAATGGTGGTGAGGTCGAGGGTGGCGCCGGCGTGGTCGCCGACGGTCGAGCCGTTCAGGGCGAGGGCGGTGACCTCGAGGTCGGCGGCGGTCTGGCCGGCCTGAACGGTGTCGGTGAAGAGGAGATTGCCGTTGGCGTCGGTGCCGGTGTAGGTGGCGGCGCCGCCGTCGCTGAGCAGGAGGGTTTCGGTGCCGCCGGACTGCGACAGGGCGCTGGTGCCGGCGACGGTGAAGGTGATGGTGTCGCCGGTGCCGAGCGGGCCGGTGCGGCTCGGGGTCGCGGTGATGCCGGCGGCATCAACCAGGATCGGGTCGGCGGCGTCGACGCCGCCGGCGATGGCGACGAGCTGGCCGCCGACCGTGGCTGCCTGCCCGTCGTCGCGGGTGACGATCGGGTGGGCGACGTCGAGGGTCATCGAGGTGTCGCCGGAGGATTCGATGCCGATATAGGCACCGGTCAGGCTCCATTTGGACAGGTCGAGGACGGCGCTGCCGAGCGAGCCGTCCACGGTCGCCAGCCATCGTGTCATCTGGGCGACGGCGCCGCTGAGGTTGATGGACACCGCGTGCAGCGCGCCCCCGTCGGGGTTGCCGGGGAGGTAGTCGTTGCCTTCGGCACCGGGGACGACGTTGTAGATGTTGCCTTCGCTGGTGCCGTAGGTGGCGAACGCCTTGGGCGCGGCGCCGGCGACGCCGAGCTCGACCTGAAGGAAGAACGAGATGGTGGGCAGGTTGGGATCGTAGTCCGGCGCGTCCTGGCGGTTGAAGGCGACGGTGAAGCAGTTGGCGGCCGAGGCGCCGTCGAGCGGGCTGAAGTTGCTGGCGGCGGCGATGCGCTCGTCGGCGGTGAACGTGACCTGCTGGTCGAACGTGTAGGTGGCGGCGGGCATGGTGTCGGCTTCGAGGTTGAGGTCGCGAAGCGAACCGCCGCCGCTGGTCAGGGCGTAGGTGTCGTGGCCGGGCGTGCCGAAGACGTCGACCGATGAGCCGTTGGCCTGCCAGCCATAGATGGCCTGGCCGAGGACGGGGTCGGAAACGGGCGGGGCGATGATGGTGTCGGCGGGATCGAACCAGGAGCCGGGGTTCCACTGGGTGATGTGCCAGCCGGTGGAGACGGGGCCGGGGATGTTGGGCAGGACGGGGTTCATGACCTCCGAGATGCCGCTGACCTGCCCGTTGTTGAACTGAAGCTTGGGACCGTCGACGGAGGGGTCGGTCCAGGCGTTCTGAGGCTGCATTTTGCGCTCCCGGGTGGGTTCGAGGATTTTTCCTCTGGCCCGGGAAGACTGCCCGCCGAAGTTGAACGAAAGGTTAATTTACGTCTTGGAGTTGTGAGCGAGGCGCAGAGCTGCGGTTGCAGGTCCAGGAGGCGCTGCCTCCTGGCGGGGTTTGGGGCGGAGCCCCAGCCTTAGTTGACGAGCGCCCGCTGATATTGCGGCGGCAGAAACGGCTCCACGCCGAGCGTGCGCGCGGC
>CAXUBM010000274.1:0-2926 GCA_964249235.1 uncultured Acetobacteraceae bacterium
TCCTTCTCCTGGCCGTGGGCACCACCTGGTGGATCGCTCCCCACATCGCCGCCCAGCTCGGCGACCTCTTCACCCGCCTCCGATCCGACCTCCACCTCCTTGAGGCGCGCTTCCGCGGCGCCCCCTGGGCCAGCGGCGCGCTGTCCCAACTCGAACAGCTCAGCTTTTCGGACCTTCCGGTCGCCAACTCGGCACAGTTCGTCGCCGGCACCTCGTTCGCCACCCTGGCCGGCCTCGTCCTCGTCGCCGTGACCGCCCTCTACATGGCAAGTTCCCCGGGACCTTACCTCGCCGGCGCCGTCAAGCTCGCCCCGCCGGCCCACCGCGCCCGCTTGCGCGCGGTGCTCGAGGAGACCGGCAGCATGCTGCGCTGGTGGATGCTCGGCCAGCTCATCGACATGTTCGCCGTGGGCGCGCTCGCCGCCGCGGGGCTGTCGATCGCCGGCGTCCCGGCCGCGATGGCGCTCGCCCTGATCGCCGGCCTGGCCACCTTCGTTCCCTATGTCGGCGCCATCCTGTCGGCGGTCCCCGCCATCCTCGTCGCCTTCACCGTGGACTGGCGATTGGCCCTCTGGGTGGTCGCGATCTTCCTCCTCTGCCACGTCGTCGAGGGCTACGTCGTCGGACCCCTCGTCCAACGCCGCATGGTCGACCTGCCGCCCGCCGTGAGCATCCTCAGCATGACGGTGATGAGCACGCTGTTCGGAACGCTCGGCATCGTTCTCGCCTCGCCGATCGCCGCCGCCGGCCTGGTTCTCGTCCGCCGCCTCTATGTCGAGGATGTCCTCGGCGACACCGCCGACTGACCGCGCGCCGCGTCAGAGGACGCCCGGCGGCAGCACCCCCTCCAGCGTCAGCACCGGCTCCCACAACGCGCATTTGTGATCGGCCGCGAATCCCGTCGTCACGTGCGTGGCCGCCGGCACGAATTGCAGGAACTCGTCGCTCGCGCCGTACCCCGGCCAGGACGTCGCACCAGCACCGTTCGGGTTGCCCGTCTTGGCGAAGTTCGTCCAGGCCGCCCGCATGTGGGTCGACAGCGTCACCTCATCGGCCGACATCGATGCACCCGCCGGCCCGTTCACGCCGATCAGCGCCGGCCACAGGAACGGCAGCTCGCTGGTGTGCGGTGCCCCGAGCGGCATGAATGGGTCGGCCGGCAGCAGCAGGCGGGCCGCGTTCTCGTCGGCGAATTCGTAGGCGAACGTCGGAACCGAGTGGCTCAGCAGCTGGTCGAACCCGCGCGCGCCGCACGAAAAGCCGGCGTCGGTGAACAGGGCCGAATAGGCGAGATCGGGACTGGCGTAGGCAGCGAGCGGATAGGCGGCCTCGACGAGCGGCGCGAGCGGCTGCCCGACCAGCGCGGCGATCGCGCCCGGATAACCCGACGTTGTCAGCTCCGTGCCCGGCGCATCGAACTGCTCGAACGTGAACAGCCGCGCCTCGTCGTGGTTGGACCCCTGCAGAACCGGCACCCGGTTCAGCACCCCCAGCGAGATCGCGAACAGCGGCTGCACCGGCAACACCGACGGCCCCACATTGGGCTCGAACTGCGTCAGCGCCGCGCTCGACCCTCGGCCCGGCGTGGCCTCCAGCGCCAGGATCTGCTGCACGGACAGGGCGCGCAGGCAGGTGGGATCGGTGGTGCTGGTGCAGCCCACCGCGTGCGCGAACGACACGCCGTTCGCCTCCGCCGTCTGCTGCGACGGCAACTGCACCGCGTACGCGCCGCTCTCGATGATCGCCCGCTCGAACAGTCCCGAAGCACCGGGCGAGACCAGGTGGTCGTAGATGCTTTGCCCGCCGGCGGATTGGCCGAACACCGTCACGTTCCCCGGATCGCCGCCGAATGCCGCGATGTTGCGCTTCACCCAGCGCAGCGCCGCCTGCTGGTCCATCAGCCCGTAATCGCCCGATCCGCCCCGACTGCCGGCGTCCAGGGCCGGGTGGGCGAGAAAGCCCAGATAGCCCAGCCGGTAGTTGATCGTGACCACGATCACGCCGTCCTGCACCAGCGCCGTGCCGTCGTACTGGTCGCCCGTTCCGGTCTCGTAGGCGCCGCCATGCACCCACACCATGACCGCGAGCGCCGAGCCGCCCCGCGTCGGCCGGTAGACGTTCAGGTCGAGGCAGTCCTCGTCCGTGCTCGCGACCCCGGACGCGCTCGCCGGCTGCGGGCAAGGCGAAGGCAGCGCGTCGGCCGGCAGCGTTCCCGTCCAGGACACCGGCTGCGGCGGCTGCCAACGGAGCGCGCCGACCGGCGGCGCCGCGTAGGGAATGCCCAGGAACTCGTCCGCCCCCGCCGTCGCGATCCCGCGCAACGTTCCCGCGCTCGTCCGGACCGTCAGGCCCGCTGCCTCGGCGCGCACGCCCAGCGCCAGCGCCAGCGCCAGCGCGGCGGCGCCGATCCAGCCATGCCGATACGCCATGGTGTTCCCCCCGGTTTTGTTCTGTCAGACTCCACCCGCGCCGCGCCGCGCGCAAGCCACCCAAGGGAAGCCATGACGTCCTCCGGGCAAGCCTTCGTCGCCGAACACTACGCGCCCCGCGCCGCCGCCTACCTCGACAGCGCCGTGCACCGTGCCGGCCAGGACCTCGACGCGATCGAGACGTGGCTGCGCGACCGCCGTCCCCGGCGCGTCCTCGACCTCGGCTGCGGCGGCGGCCACGTCACCTACCGCGCCGCGCCGCACGCGGCCGAAGTGGTCGCCTGCGACGTCACCCCCGAGATGCTCGACATCGTCGCCCGCGAGGCGGCCGGCCGCGGCTTGCCCCACGTCACCGTCGCGCAGGGCGCCGCCGAGCGCCTCCCGTTCGGGAGCGGGCGTTTCGACGCCGTCCTCAGCCGCTTCTCCGCCCATCACTGGACCGATCTGGCGGCGGGCCTGCGCGAGGTCGCCCGTGTTCTCGCCCCCGGTGGCGAGGC
>CAXUBM010000274.1:2936-3469 GCA_964249235.1 uncultured Acetobacteraceae bacterium
CCGGGGGCGAGGCGCTCATCGTCGACACCGCGGCCCCCGACGAGCCCGTCCTCGACACGCATCTGCAGGCCGCCGAGCTCCTGCGCGACCCCTCGCACGTCCGCAACTACACCCGCGCCGAATGGGCCGCAGCCTTCGCCCAAGCCAGATTGGATCTGAGCGGTCTCCAGCACTTCCGCCTTCGCCTGGACTTCGAAACCTGGACCGCGCGCACGAGGACGCCGCGGACGCACGTCGAGGCGATCCGCTCCCTGCAGGCGGGCGCTCCCGCGTTCGTCCGCGAGCGTTTCGCCGTCGCCGGCGACGGCAGCTTCACCATCGACGTCCTGGCGCTCGCAGCAAGGTCGGCCCGATCCTGACGGTCCGCCCCGTCACGCGGGTCCGGAGGCGCTCGCCCCCGGCGGGGCTTGGGGCAGCGCCCCGACCTTCTCCCGCACCAGCCCCGCCAGCTCCTCCATCCCCGACGCGGCATCGAGCAGCACGCACCGTTCCGGCTCGGCGGCGGCGAGCGCCCGGTAGGCCGCCGCCACGCG
>CAXUBM010000275.1:0-3465 GCA_964249235.1 uncultured Acetobacteraceae bacterium
GTTCCGGCCGCCCTCGCCGCCGCCGGCGGCGCCGCTGGCGGCGGCGAGCCCGGACGCGGTCCGGCCGCTGGAAGGGGAGATCCGCGCGGCCGTGCAGGACGCGCTCCGCTACCCGGCGGCATCGCGCATGATGGGCGAGGAGGGGCGGGCGCTCGTCGGCTTCCTGTATCGGGACCGAACGGTTTCGGAGATCCGGCTTCTCGCGTCGAGCGGGACGGCACGGCTCGACGAGGCGGCGATCGAGACCGTGCGCGAGGCCGACTACCCGCCGCCCGGCAAGGCGGCCGGGCGGACACTTTCGCTGTCGGTCTGGGTCATGTTCCGGCTTGGCGACGGCTGAACGCCGCCCCCGGGTGGAGGGGCGAGGGAACGCCCGCGCCCGACTGGCCGGGGCGTTCCGGACGGCGGCGGATCAGTCGTCGTCGGTGTCGCTTGCCTTGACCACGTTGCGGAACGAGGCCGGCCAGAGCAGGTGCTTGTCGCCCGGATACGGACGGTGCCAGCCGGTCGCCGAATACCAGATCACGTGATTGAGGAAGTTCTCGTCGACGATGTCTGCCTTGGTCATGTTCGGCCGCATGACACGGTCGGACGCGAGGACCCACGCCTTTTCGAAGGGCGGAAGCTTCGGCGTCCGCATCGCGTAGTTGGCGCCGCCCGTTCCCGGGATCGGCGTGCCGCCCGGACCGATGTTGAGCGGCGTGTTGGCCGGCACGTGGGTGAAGGGCGTGAGGTCGGCGGTGTTCTGGAACGCGTTGAACATCGGGGTCGCGATGCGGTCGAACTGCGTCATCGGCGTGAGGCCGAGGATGTTCTCGATCGTGCGTTCCATGTTCACGACCGTGTAGGTCGTGTCGATCACCTGGCCGACCCCCGCGGATTGCGGCGGGACGGTGTAGGGGCTGATCACGTAGACCGGCTCGCGATGGCCGTCGACATGGTCGACGCCGTCCTGGCTGTCGTCCTCGGTCACGAAGATCGCGGACGAGCCCCAGACCTTGGTGTGGCTGATCGCGTCGACGACGCGGCCGAGGGCGAGATCGTTGTCGGCCTCGTAGTTGTTCGGCAGCGGGTCGCCGGTCGTGGTGCCGTTGGTGTGGTCGTCCGGCAACCAGATGACGGTCAGGTTCGGCACCTGGCCCGCGGCGTCCTGCGCTTCCAGGATCGGGATGTAGTCGTCCATCCGGTACTGGTCGGGGATGCCGAGGTTGAACGACGGGTAATGCGGGTCGAGCAGCGCGTTGACCGCGGGAATCTGCGACTTCTCGCTGTCGCTGCCGGGCGGCACGATGTTGCTGCCTTGCGCGCCGTTCGTTTCTTGGTAGAGCGACGTGTTGTAGAAGTCGGCCCAGGTGTAGGGCTTGCCGGTCGCGGGATTGTTCGCGACGACGGACCCGTCGCTCCACTCGCCGTAGATCTTGACGTTGAGGCCCTTCCGGACGGCGTCGGTCCAGATGTAGCCCTTCTGGGTGAAGGTCAGGGCGTCGTTGTCGTTGCCGCCGGGATAGGAGCGGATCCAGTCCGGCGACTGGATGTCGTTCGAATAGAACGAGCCGGCCTCGATCGTCCACGGATGGCCGTCGGCTGACTGCCGGCTCGGCGCGTAGAAGTTGTCGAACAGCGGGAAGCGACCGATCAGCGCGTGCTGGTTCGGGACGTTGCCGGCGAAGACCGCGAGCGAGGGGTCGCCGTTGCCCTGCGCGACGTCGCCGAGCATCTGATCGTAGGTCCGGTTTTCCTTGATGATGTACCAGACGTGCTTGATGAGCGACGGTTCGCCGATCTTCTTCGGGATGGCGACCGGGGCTGCGTTCGGGTCGGGGTCGTTGAGGGCGGCGTATTTCGACGTCCAGTCGTTGTTGCTGATCACCTGGAGAGTGTCGGCGAGGAGCTGCGACGCGTTCGGGATCTTGATCAGGCTGACCGTGGCGGTTTCCTGATGGGTGTTGAAGGCGCTGACGCCATGCGCGGTCCCGATCGAGCCCTGGGCGCCGGTGCCCTTGTCGTCGCACACGACGAGCTTGCCGGTGGACGCGTCGTAGCGGATCGAGGTCGGGAAGTAGAGCGTCGGGATGTAGCCGATCACCGCCTGCTTGTCCGGGAGCGTAAGGTCGAGGACGGCGACCGCGTTCGACTCTCCGAGCGTCACGTAGGCCCTGGTGCCGACCACCGCGACGTCGTTCGGACCGGCACCGAAGGCGTTCTTGATCAGCGGCACGCCGACCGGGATGGTCCGCGTCACCGTGTCCGTCGCGGTGCTGATGACCGACAGCGTGTCGCTGTAGGCGTTGGCGACGTAGATGTTGCCGTTCGCGGCGGTGAGGCCGGCCGGACGCAGGCCGACCGGGATCGACTTCGTCACGGAGCGTGTCGTGATGCTGCCGACCGACACCGTGCCGGTCGTGGCGGCGCCCGTCGTCTGGTCCGCGACCATCGGGGTGCCGTCGGACAGCGTCGTGAAGTCGGACGCGGTGGCGGGGCGGCCGCCCTCGTTGGTGACGAAGACCTGGTCGCCCGAGACGGCGATGTGCGTGGGCGCGTTCCCGACCGGGATCTGCGCGGTGATCGCACCGGTGCCGACATCGATGATGCCGACCGCGTTGCTCGCGTTGAGCGCGATCAATCCATCGTTGTCGTCGAGCATGGCGATGCCGCCGGGATTGGCGGTGCCGGGCGTGTAGAGGTTGGGGTTATTCGGCGCCGGGACCGGGATCACCGAGGACGGCGTGAGCTCGCCGTTCAGCGGGTTGACGGTCGCGACCTGGATGTCGCCCTGATCCTGGCTGAACAGCAGCTTCGAGCCGTCCGGCGTGTAGGCGAGGCCGCTGAACGAGCCGTCCGGGCTGTTCGCGGTGGTACCGTCGCTGGTGATCAGCGGATCGTATCGCTGCAGCACCGTACCGGTACGGGTGTCGAAGACGATGACGGCCTCGGCGGCGCTTTCCAGAAGCACGGCGGCGGTGTGGGTCTTCGGGTTCGGGTTGACGGCGACCGCCTTGGCGACGACCGGCGAGCCGAGCATGACCGTCGTGCCGGCCGGGGTCAGCAGCTGGTTGTCGGACGCGACGATCGAGCCGTTCAGCTGCGGGCCGACGGTGCGGGTCTGCGTGTCGGCGGCGCGCGCGAAGCCGGGCGCGGCGAGAACGAGGGCGAGGGCGCTCGCCAGCGACTGGTTCAGGATCTTCTTCAAGAACGATCTCCTCGGGTGGACCGCGCCGCCGCCCCTGTCGCCGGAGCCCGTCGGGGCGGCGGACGCGGAACCGGCGGTCGGCCGGGCCGCTTCCGGCCTGACCGTCGCAACCTACGGTCACCCCCTGACGGCACCCTGACGGCTGTCCGGTCCGCAGATGAAGAGATGAAGTCAATGTCATGACAGCGTCCGACCGCGGACGGGGAACGGCAGTCCCGGACCTGCTGCGCGTGGCGCAGGCGAGTGTACTTCGGGTGCACACAGCATCGATCTGG
>CAXUBM010000276.1:0-3432 GCA_964249235.1 uncultured Acetobacteraceae bacterium
GCGCGTCGTGGTGGGCGCGGGCGAGAGCGTCATACTGGCGGTGCCGTCGCCGGTTGCCTCTGCGCTGCTGCCGGAGGTCGAGGGACCGGACCGTTTCGAATCGATCATCACCGTGCATTTCAGGACCGCAGACAAGTCGAACGTGCCGGCGATCGGGACCGCCCGGTTCGTCGGGCTGGTGGGATCGCCGGCCGATTGGGTGTTTCTCAAGGACGGTGTGGTGTCGGTGACCATCAGCGCGGCGAACCGCTTCGCGGGAGACGATCAGGAGGCGCTGACGGCCCGGATTTGGCGAGACGTGGTGAGGGCGTTGGCGTTGCCGATCGGCACCGCCCAGCCGCCTTCGCGGACGGTGCGGGAGAAACGTGCCACCTTCGAAGCAACTCCAGATCAGGATCGGCGTCGTGCAGCGGCAGGCGCGCGGCTTGCATCCGCCTCGAATGCCACACTGGCCGGGGATTGGACCGCCACCGGGTTGCCGGCCACGATCGAAGGTGCGATCAGGTCGGGGCGAATGGCGGCCCGATCGATACTAGAGCGGGCGTGAGCAGCGCTTGCCTCGGCTCGGCCCATCGGGTGGCGCGGCAGGGGAAGGAGCGGCTGGTTTGAGCGAGTGTGAGGTGGTCGGAACGAGCGGCGAGGATCCCGCGCCTCAGACGGCAGACCGTATCGAAGCGGCGATTGCTAACGCCAGCGCTGCCCTCAGCCGACGTCAGGAGCCGGATGGCCACTGGGTGTTCGAGCTCGAGGCGGATGCGACCATCCCGGCGGAATACGTGGCGCTCGAGCATTTCACCGACCGTGTCGACCCGGTGCTGCAGGCACGGATTGGGATGTATTTGCGGCGGATCCAGGGCGCGCATGGGGGCTGGCCGCTCTACCACGGCGGCAAGTTCGACCTGTCGGCCAGTGTGAAGGCGTATCTGGCGCTCAAGTTGATCGGCGACGACGTCGACGCGTTGCACATGCGGCGTGCGCGAGCGGCCATCCTGGCGCATGGGGGTGCTGAGCGCACCAACGTGTTCACGCGTTTCCAGTTGGCGCTGTTCGGTTATGTGCCGTGGCGGGCGATCCCGGTGATGCCGGTGGAAATCGTGCTGTTGCCGCGCTGGTTCTTCTTCAACATGTGGCGGGTGTCGTATTGGTCGCGAACGGTGTTGGCGCCGCTGATCGTTCTCGCCGCGCTGCGACCGCGGGCGGTCAATCCGCGGGCGGTGGCGATCGACGAACTGTTCCGGCGCGAACCGGCGCGGATACGCGATTGGATCAGGGGACCCTACCGCTCGTGGTGGGGGTATCTGTTCAAGGCGCTCGACGTGGTGCTGAGGCCGGCCGAGCGGCTGGTGCCCGGCCCGCTGCGGCGGGCGGCGATCAGGCGGGCGATCGACTTCGTCGAGGAACGGCTGAACGGCGACGGCGGCCTCGGTGCCATCTATCCGGCGATGGCGAACGTGGTGATGCTCTATCACGCGCTCGGCGTCGATCCGGCCGATCCCAATGCCGCGATCGCCTGGGGGGCGATCCAGCGGCTGATGGTCGAGGGAGAGGATGAGGCCTACTGCCAGCCCTGCGTCTCGCCGATTTGGGACACCGGGCTCGCGGGTTACGCAATGGCGGAGCGCAACGCGGTGGCGGCGGCGGGACGGGACGTCGCCGGACCAGACGTCGGCCGCGCCTGCGACTGGCTGCGGGAGCGGCAGATCACCGAGGTCAAGGGCGACTGGGCGATCAATGCGCCGGACGTGGCGCCCGGCGGCTGGGCCTTCCAATACAGCAACGACCACTATCCGGACGTGGACGACACGGCCGTGGTCGGCATGCTGCTGCACCGTCACGGCGATCCGGAGCACGCGGACGCGGTGGAGCGGGCGCGGGCGTGGATCATCGGCATGCAAAGCCGCAATGGCGGCTGGGGCGCGTTCGACGTCGACAACGACCGTCAGTACCTGAACCACATCCCGTTCGCCGATCATGGGGCGCTGCTCGACCCGCCGACGGCGGATGTGAGCGCCCGTTGCCTGTCGTTTCTGGCACAGCTCGGCCACGCCGAGGATGCGGGCGTGATCGCGCGCGGCGTGGCGTATCTGCGGCGTGAGCAGGAGGCGGATGGATCGTGGTTCGGGCGTTGGGGCACGAACTACGTCTACGGGACCTGGTCGGTGTTGAGCGCATTCAACGCGGTCGGGATCACCCAGGACGATCCGTCGGTACGGCGCGGCGTGGAGTGGCTGCTTTCGAAGCAACGGCCGGACGGTGGCTGGGGGGAGAGCTGCGAGAGTTACGAGGGCGCCCCGACCGGCGAAGGACTCGCGAGCCTGCCGTCGCAGACGGCCTGGGCATTGCTCGGGCTGATGGCGGCTGGCGCTTGCGGACATCCCGCGGTGGCGCGAGGCGTTGCCTACCTGACGCGCACGCAGCAGATCGACGGCGAATGGGCGGAGGCGCCCTACAACGCGGTCGGGTTCCCGCGCGTGTTCTACCTGAAATACCATGGATACCGGCTGTTCTTCCCGTTGCTCGCGCTGTCGCGGTATCGAAACCTGCTTCGCTCGAACAGCCGGACGGTTGCATTCGGCTTCTGACCTGACAGGCCGGTGATCGGGGTCGTCGTCGGTCTCGAGGCGGAGGCGCGGATCGCGCGGCGGCTGCAAGGCGACGTTTCGGTGGCGGTCGGAGGTGGATCGGCGGAGGGCGCGCGGCGGGCGGCCGAGCGGTTGCTCGCGCAGGGAGCGCGCGGGCTGATCAGCTTTGGCTTTGCAGCGGGGCTTTCACCGGAGCTGATGCCGGGTGCGGTGGTGGTGCCGCGCCGGGTGGTGGCTGGCGGCGTGTCGTTCGCGGCCGACGCCGACCTCGCGGGGCGACTGGGCGGATTGACGCCGCATGATCTACTGCACAGCGAGCGCATCGTGGGGACGGCGGCCGAGAAGGGGCATCTGTTCGCGCGCACGGGCTGCGCGGTGCTGGACATGGAAAGCGGTGCGCTGGCGCGAGCGGCCCTGGCGGAACGGCAGCCGTTTGCGGTGTTGCGCGCGATCTGCGATCCGGCTGGCCGATCGCTGCCGCCGGCGGCGATGCTGGCGATCGCAGGCGATGGGCGGGTGCCGAGCGGGCGGGTGCGGCGCGCGGTGGTTGGGCGGCCGAGACAGATACCGGGGCGGGTGGAACTGGCGCGCGACAGCGCGCGTGCGCGAGCGGCGTTGGCGCAGCGGGTCAGAGCGGTCGTCGGGCTGGACTGATCGGCGGCTCAAGGCGGCGGGTCCGCGGGGACCGCCCCGGGCGGGGTCTGGGGCGGCGCGGGCCGGCCCGGGGGCGCACGACGGGAACCCGCCGTCGCCGATCGAGGAGTACGCGCTGATCGGCGACTGCCTCACCGCCGCCCTGGTCGGCCGCAACGGCTCGATCGACTGGCTGTGCTGGCCGCGCTTCGACAGC
>CAXUBM010000277.1:0-3428 GCA_964249235.1 uncultured Acetobacteraceae bacterium
CGCTTCGAGTCGCCTGGCGATGGCGGCCAGGCCCCGCAGCGGGATCGCCAGCCAGGTCGGGCGGTTGCTGGCTTCGTAGCGGATCTCGTAGGCGGCCTTCTCGATCAGGAAGAGGTCGAGCAGGGCCTCCTGCTGGTCGGCCGAGACCCAGCGGTGGGCGCTGGCGGCGAGCACCTCGCCGTAGGCGCGGGTGAAGGCGGAGATGGCGACGGGGCGGAAGACGTCGAGCACCGAGAGCTGGCGTTCGCCGAAGCCGGGCGTCGCGCGGGCGCGGATCTCGGCCGAGGCGGCGGCGTAGTCGAAGGAGCGGAGCATGCCGGCGACGTCGCGCATCGGGCTGGAATGGGCGCGGCGCTCGTCCATCGACTTGGCGGGCTCGCCCTCGAAATCGATCAGGTAGGCGTCGCCGCCGGTGACCAGGACCTGGCCGAGGTGGAAGTCGCCGTGCACGCGGGTGACGAGCGAGCCCTCGCCCTCCGCCGCGAGGCGACGGATGGCGGCTCGGAGCCCCTCGCTGCGACCGGTGACGGTGTGGGCGAGGGTGCGGGTGTCGTCGTCGAGCGTGTCCGTGGCCAGGGCTCGGCCGAGCGCGGCGAGTGCGCCTTCGAGCTGTGCCTCGGCGCCGTCGACCCAGGCCTGGAGGTCGGCGCCGGTGGCGGCGCGGGGGGCGAAGTCGTGCCGGTCGGTGGGGCTCGACAGGATGTCGTGGAGTTCGGCGAGGCGACGGCCGACCGCGGAGGCGAAGGGCCGGTAGCCCTCGTAATGTTCCTCGGCCTGGTCGGGGCGGTCGGGGTTCTCGTGCATGGCGGCGTCGTCGGTGACGCGGGCGAGGTAGTCGAGGGTCCAGCTCCAGCCGTCGCCCTGGTTGCGGACGAAGCCCTGCAGCAGGATCAGGGTGTGGGGGGTGCCGTCGTCGGCGACGCGGACGACCTCGCCGTAGAGGGGGGCGGTGTTGGCGAAGCCGCGCTCGGTGAGGTAGCCGGTGACCTCGCCCTCGGGATGGATGCCGGCGAGGACCTTGCGGATGATCTTCAGGACCAGCAGGTCGGAGATGATCTGCGAGCTGTTGGACTGCTCGGCGGAGAGGCGGCGGATCTCGGGGGTGTCGGGGAGGTCGAGGCTGTCGAAGGTCGGCCCGCGGCGGAACTGGATTTCGCCGCCGGCGATCGGCAGGCGCTCGTCGCGGCGGATGGCGTCGAGCAGGGCGATGGTGAAGTCGTCGGAGGCGAAGCCGTCGGTGAGGAAGCCGACCAGGGCGACGCGGCGGATGCGCGACAGGGCGAGCTGCTGGACGAGCGGGTTGGTGACGGTTTCGGGCACGGCGCCGAGGGGCAGGACGTAGTTCTCGGTGCGGCTGCCGATGCGGGCGGTCACCTCGGCGAGCGCGGCGCGGTTGTTGCGGCGGCGATCGATGGGCACACCGTAGGAGACGGTCAAGCTGTCCATGGTTTCGCCCTTGGAGGCGAACCAGCGTCGCTTGTTGAGGTATTCGGGGAGGACCGATTCCAGGGCGGCGCGCTGTTTGCCGTTCTCGAAGATCTCGGCAACCGAGTTCCTGACGACGAAGGTCTGCAATTCGGGGAGTGGCTCCGATGTGGGGGCGTGCCAGTCGGGAAGGGCTTCCTTCTCGGCCAGCATGAACCAGTAGAAGGCGTAGGGCGGCAGGGTGAGCAGGTAGGAGAGTGCGCCGACGGCGGGAAATATGGAACCGCCGACGATGTCGACCGGGACGCGGCCCTCGTGGTTGTGCAGGTCGAGCTCCACCGCCTGGGCGGTGCGGGACAGGTTGGAGACGCAAAGGATGGTCTCGTTGGCGCCATCCTCGGTGTACTCGCGCAGATAGGCGAGGACCTTGCGGTTCTGGGGGTAGAGGAAGCGCTGGGCGCCGCGGCCGAAGGCGATGTGGCGGCGGCGCACGGCCAACATCCGGCGCATCCAGTTGAGCAGGGAGTGGCTGTCGGCGGCCTGGGCTTCGACGTTGAGCGCGAAGTAGCCGTAGATCGGATCCATCAGCGGCGGCAGGACCAGCGAGGCGGGATCGGCGCGCGAGAAGCCGCCGTTGCGGTCGACGGACCATTGCATGGGGGTGCGCACGCCGTCGCGGTCGCCGAGATGGATGTTGTCGCCCATGCCGATCTCGTCGCCGTAGTAGATGACGGGGGTGCCGGGCATGGAGAGCAGCAGGCCGTTCATCAGCTCGATGCGGCGGCGGTCGCGCTGCATCAGCGGCGCGAGGCGGCGCCGGATGCCCAGATTGATGCGGGCGCGGCGGTCCGAGGCGTAGGTTTCCCACAGGTAGTCGCGCTCCGACGAGGTGACCATCTCGAGGGTGAGCTCGTCGTGGTTGCGCAGGAAGATCGCCCATTGGCAGTTGTGGGGGATCTCGGGAGTCTGGCGCATGATGTCGGTGATCGGGAACCGGTCCTCGCGGGCGATGGCCATGTACATGCGCGGCATCAGCGGGAAGTGGAACGCCATGTGGCATTCGTCGCCGTCGGCGAAGTAGGCCTGCACGTCCTCGGGCCACATGTTGGCTTCGGCGAGCAGCATGACGCCGGGGGCGTAGCGGTCGAGCTCGGCGCGGATCTGCTTGATCACGGCGTGGGTTTCGGGAAGGTTCTCGTTGGTGGTGCCGTCGCGCTCGACGAGGTAGGGGACGGCGTCGAGGCGCAGGCCGTCGACGCCGAGGTCGACCCAGGAGCGCATGATGCCGAGGATCTCGTCGAGCACGGCGGGGTTGTCGAAGTTCAGGTCGGGCTGGTGGCCGTAGAAGCGGTGCCAGTAATAGGCGCCGGCCATGTCGTCCCAGGCCCAGTTGGACTTCTCGGTGTCGAGGAAGATGATGGGGGTTTCGCTGTATTTGTGATCGTTGTCGGACCAGACGTAGAAGTCGCGCTCGACCGAGCCGGCGGGGGCGCGGCGCGCGCGCTGGAACCAGGGATGCTGGTCGGAGGTGTGGTTGATGACCAGCTCGATGATCACCTTCAGGCCGCGCTCGTGGGCGGCGGCGATGAACTGGCGGAGCTGCTCGACCGTGCCGTAGTCGGGGGAGACGGTGGAGTAGTCGGAGATGTCGTAGCCGTCGTCGCGGCGCGGCGACGGGTAGAAGGGAAGCATCCAGACCGCGGTGACGCCGAGTTCGGCGACGTAGTCGAGCTTCTCGAGCAGGCCCTGGAAGTCGCCGATGCCGTCGTTGTTGGCGTCGAAGAACGACTTGACGTGGATCTGGTAGATGACCGCGTCCTTGTACCACAGCGGGTCGTCGGTGCTGGTGGGCATCGAGGGGACGGGCGTGGTGGTGTTGATGTTCATGCTTGGAGGATGGCCTTCGATGGGAGGGATTGGTAGGGCGCCGGCCGCGGCAGGCTCCGGCGCGACGCCCTGGCCCCCGGACCCCTGGGGATCGCCCGGGGGGCACGCCCCCGGGC
>CAXUBM010000278.1:0-3421 GCA_964249235.1 uncultured Acetobacteraceae bacterium
CCGCGTACCCGCCGCAGGCCCGCCCCGTCGAGCGAGGCCACGTCCGTCCCGTCCACCTCGATCCGCCCGCGCAGAACCGATCCCGGCGGCAACTGCCGCGTCACCGACAGCGCCGCGATCGTCTTGCCGGACCCGCTCTCTCACACCAGCGCGGCGAGTTAACCGCGCTCGACCCGCAGCTCCAGCGCATCGAGAACGATCGTGCTCCCGTCCGGCGCGCGACCAGCGCCTCGCCGATCAGCGACGTCGAGAACAGCGACGCGAAGATCATCAAACCCGGCGGAATGATCAGCCACCACGCCTTGAGCGCGATCAGCGACAGCCCGTTCTCGAGCAGGCCGCCCCAGCTCGTCCGCGGCGGCTGCACCCCCAGGCCCAGGAAGCTCAACGCCGACAGCACCACGATCATGTCGCCCACCAGCAGCGTCGCGTTCACCGCCAGCAGCGGCGCCATCACCCGCGCCAGGTGCGCCCGCGCCACGTAGAGCAGCCCGCCCCCCGACTGCCGCGCCGCCAGCACGAACTCCCGCTCCCGCTGCGCGATCGTCTCGTTGCGCACCAGCCGCGCCAGCGAAGGCCACGAGATCAGACCCAGCAGCAGGATCAGGCTCGGCACGTTCAGCGTCACGATCGCCGCGAAGAAGATCAGGATGATCAGCCCCGGCAAGGCCAGCACCGCGTCCAGCAGCCGCATCATCGCCTGGTCGAGCCAGCGCGGTCCCAATCCCGACGCCAGCCCGTACGCCACCCCCACCAGGAACGTCACCACGGTCGCCGGCAGGCTGACCATCAGCGTCGCCACCCCGCCCGAGAACAGCCGCGCCAGCACGTCGCGCCCCAACGCGTCGGTGCCCAGCGGATGCGCCCACGACGGCGGCGCCAGCGACACCTGCGTATGCAGCGCGAACGGGTCGGCCGGATAGAACCACGCGCCGAGGAAACTCCCCGGCAGCACCAGGAACGCCAGCACCAGCCCCACGATCAGCTTAGGCATACGATGCCCTCGGATCGAGCAGCCCGTTGACCACGTCGGCCAGCAGGTTGCCGATGATCGTCAGCACCCCGATCAGCAGCACGATCGCCACCAGCACCGGATAGTCCTGCAGCAGCGCCGACCGCCACAGCAGCCATCCCAGCCCCGGATACGAATAGACCGTCTCCACCACCACGCCGCCCGCGAACACGTAGGGAAACGAGATCCCCAGCAGCGTCACCAGCGGCCGCAGCGCGTTGCGCGTCACGTGCCCGAACAGCACCCGCCGGAACGTCGCCCCCTTCGAGATCGCCGTGCGCACGTAGTCCCGCCCCAGCTCCTCATGCACCGAAGCCGCGAAATACCGCGCCTGCCCCGCGGTGTTGACCAGCGCGATCGTCACCACCGGCAGGATCAGGTGCACCGCGTACGACCCGATCGTCGGCTCCGCCAGCCGCAGATTGTACAAGCCCCCCGGCGGCAGCCATCCGAGCTCGGTCGCGAACACCAGCACCAGGATCGCCGCCAGGAAGAACGACGGCATCGCGTAGAGCGCCAGCTCGAGCAGCGACAGCACCGTCCCCGACGTCCGCCTGTAAAGCACCCCGTGCGCCAGCCCGATCGCCACCGCCAGCACCACGCTCAACGCGATCGCCAGCGTGTACATCACGATCGTGTTGCGCTCGTAATCCAGCAGCAGCTCCCCCACCGGCCTGTGCAGCAGGTACGAGAACCCCAGATCCCCGTGCAGCAGATGCCACCACCACAGCGCATACTGTTTCCACAGCGGCGTCGTCAGCCCCAGCGCCTTGTTCACCGCCGCCACCGAATCCGCCGTCGCGTGCAGCCCGAGGATCGAGAACGCCGGCCCGCCGGGCGTCAGATGCACCAGCACGAAGGCGATCGTCACCAGCAGGACCAGCGACAGCAGCGACGCGAACAACCGCCTGCTAAGCGTGCGGATCATCGCAGGCCTCCTCGCCGCTCAGCGTCAGATACTCCGGCGACCACAGGCCGTCCGTCTGCAGGAACTGCCGCACATGCTCGATCCCCGGCCGGCTCAGCACGGTGTAGAAGCCGTCCGGCAGGAAGAACACCGGCTGCTGGCGGACCGCGTAATCCTCGGCCGCGTAGTAGCCCGCCAGCGTCGGATCCCTGCTCGACGCCGCCAGCAGCCCGTCCATGGTCGCATCGCTGTAGCCTTCCTCGTTGCCGTAGGCGCCCGTCCGGTAGAACTGCGAGATGTCGGGAAACGAGGATGCCGAGTAGGCGAGCTCCGTCGCATCCCAGCCGGTCTTCGGCCCGATCATCTTGGCCAGCAGCTGGTTGAACTCGAGCTGCCGGATCGAGATCGCGATGCCGACATGCGCCAGGTCCGCCTGCACCAGTTGCAGGAGCATCAGCGCGTCCTCCGAACCGGAGGCCACGATCACGTCGAACGCCAGCCGACGCCCGTTCTTCGACCTCACGCCATCGCCGCCGACACGCCATCCCGCCTCGTCAAGCAAGCGCCGCGCCGCCGCCGGATCGTAGCCGAGCGGCGATCGTCCATCACGCAGGTCGGGCGGCAGCAGGCGCCGCGCCGAGGCGAACACCGCCCCGCTCTGGACCAGCGCTTGCCCGTGGAAGATCACCCCGACCAGACGCTTCTGGTCGATCGCGCGCGCGATTGCCTGCCTGACCCGCACGTCGCGAAAGAACGGATCGTTCGGATTGAGCAGATTGGGCGTGATCGCCGAGTTCGTCGCCATCGCGCCCATCCTGACGGGCCGGACGCCCTTGACCGTGCTTCCGGCCCCCCAAAGGTCGAAATCGAGGTTGGCCATGTCGACCTGCCCGGCCGAGAGCGACGTCAGCGGATCGGTGCCCTCCAGGAAATCCACCACCAGCCGGCCGATGCCGGCGCGGTGCCCGCCATAGCGGTCGTTCGGCACGAACGCCGCGTGCCGGCCCAGCGTCAGCGCCTCGAGGCGGAACGGCCCGTCGACGATCGCGTAGAACGACGTCCGGCTCTGCAGCGTCTGCTGCTGGCCGACATCGTAGCGTGACCAGGCCTGCCGCGGCAGCGCGTAGAATTGCGACAGGCCCGCGAGCTCGAACATGTCGGGATTGACCGGCCCGTTCATCTCGAAGCGCACGTGACGCGCGTCCGGCGCCGTGACCGACTTGATCCCCGTCGGCACGTCGCCGATCCCATACTGGGAGTAGGCGCGGCCGTCCCGGCCGATCAGCGACCAGTCGTAGAGCACGTCGGCGGCGGTCACCTCGGTCCCGTCGGACCACCGATAGTCCTTCAACGTCACCGTGAAGACGGTATCGTCTGCGCTCACCGCGACAGCGCTCGCCAGACCGTCCGCCCAGTCGATCGACGGGCCGTCACCCACCCAGATCAGCGGCCGGTAGAGCAGGTTCAGCAGCTCGACCTCGTAGGCCGAGCCGGTGAACAAG
>CAXUBM010000279.1:0-3420 GCA_964249235.1 uncultured Acetobacteraceae bacterium
CGCCGATCCCTTCGTCGTCACCGGGCACGATCCGCTCGGCGAGCGCCTCGACCGTCCGTGCTTCGAAGCCGTTGAAAAACATGAGTGCGCCTCGGTCCGGCGACGCCCGATCATCTTTCGCATCCATCTCTCTCTCCTCGGCCGTCCGACCGCACGTTGCGGGACGACGTCATTGACGCGCCGGTGCTCAGTCAGTCGCGGCAGCGCGCACGTATGTCTCGTTGCTTTTATAGTACGACTTGGCGTCCGCTGGCGTGACCACCACCGTTCGGACAAAATTCGTCTTCGACGGGCAGGCCTTGGGGTCCTTGTCGTATCCGGCAACCGCCATCCTGATCGCCAGGACCGCCTGGTCCCAAGGCTGGTTGGAGGCATCGGCCTGCAACGGCCCGTTCGGCTGGTCGACCATCTCCTTGATCGAGTTCATGCCGCCGTCGTAGCTGCCCTCGAGGATTGTCTTGTCCCAAAGACCCGCATCGCGCAGCCCTTGCACAATCCCGCTCTGCATCACGTCGCTAAGGCTATCGATGATCTTCAGGTCGGGGTTGGCGGTCGCCATGTCCCGGATCGGGCCGAGTGCCTTGTCTGGTTTCCATTCCCCAAACTTCATCGGCAGGATCACCGTCTTGACACCCGGGTGACCATTCATCACCGCGTCATATCCCGATTTGAAACCATTGAAGCGGAGATCGCTGATCACGTCCCCAGGAAAACCGCCGATGCTCGCCAGCTTGATCGTCCCCGACGAGCCGAACTTGGCCAGCGCCTTCTCGGCGATCGCGCGGCCCGCCTTCGCACCGGTCGCGAATTGATCCTCGGCGACGTAGCAGTAGATACTAGGCACCAACTTCGGACTGAGGTTCGAGTTAACCGCGACCACCGGAATCCCCGCCCGCTTGAGGCTGTGTATCGCGGAGGACACACCAATCGGATCGTTGGCATTGATCACGACCACGTCCGCGCCCCTGGTGATCAGGGTCTGGATGTCCTCGTTCTGACGGGTGGTGTCGCCGTTCGCGTCCAGCACGATCAGCTTGGCCCCGAGTTTGTCAGCCTCCGCCTGCGCGCCGGCGACCATCGTCTTCCACCAGTCGCTACCGCTCAGGCCGCGCTGACTCCAGCCGATCACCAGCCCCTGGCCCGAAGACTTGTCGGCTGACCAGCCCTGAGCGGGAAGTCCCGCGGCCAGCAGAGCCAGAGTGGCGCAGGTTCGACGGACGGCCATCCGTCGCTCGCGTCGACTTCGAGTTTTCATGTCTTTGTTCATCTTGGACGTCCTCGCTCGTTAGTATTTCCTTATCATCGTCGTCCTCTGGCTGTCGCTGACGGGCTGCGCTTGTCACACGCAAGCCCCGCTTTCTTCAGGCGGCCGACGGACGTGTAAACGTGCCGCGCTCTACGAGTCGCTCGATATTCCCCTTGCGCGTCTCTTCCTCGCGCTTGAGCCAGCCCTCGGTGGGAGCCGCTTGCGCGTATTGGTTCTTCGGATAGATCGGCTGTTCGTAGATCGCCGCGTACTGTTCGGTGCGCAGATCCTTGAACTGATTGTAGAGGCTGTTGGCCATCCGGATCTTCCGCAGATGCTCGATGTCGATGACGGTGGTCACAAAGCTGTCGCCCGACGTCCAGCCCTTCTGCTGCGCCACGATCTGGCCTTTGTGGTTGACGATCATCGATTGGCCGCCGAACAGGTCCACGACGCCGCCGTCCTCTTGGATGTCAGGCCCGAGATTGGGTGCCACGACGAAGCACTGGTTGAACATGGCATGCGCCCTGTTCTGCAGTTCCCAATTGCCGTTCATCACCGCTGGCTCAATCAATGTCGGCCTGATGATGATCTCCGCACCATTCATCGCCAGTCCGCGCACGATCTCCGGATAGACGCCCTCGTGGCAGATGCAGATGCCGATGTTGCCGATCTCGGTGCGTGCGACGGGGTAGATGGCGTCCATCTTATTCCCGGCGCCCTTCTTCTCGACCCACTCGTCCCAATAGTCGTGCGGGTTCGAGTTGCCGAGCATTCCGCCTTCATAGGCATCACTGGTCGCTTTGTAGCGTTTGTAGATGATGTCGCCCTTGGGATCGACGATGAAGGCCACGTTGAAATACCGGTCCGGAAAGTCCTCGTCGCTGACCATGTAGAGTTCCGCGGCGATGAACACGTCGAGCTTCTTGGCTTGTCGGGCCAGTTCGTCCGTTTCCGGACCCGGGATGCTCATCGCGAACTCTTTTTCTTTGGCGCGATTACCGGGCGTGTTCGCGATCATTCCTTGAATTGCCATCTCCGGGATCACGACCAAACGGGCCGGAAAGCCTTCCCAGCTTCCCACCATCATCGCCGTCTCCATGAAGCGGCAGATTCGCTTGGTGTTCTCGAGTGCGTCCTCGCGCTTCCTCATCTGGAAGGTGCGCGGCGACAGAGCGACGACTGAATATGGATCGACCAAGACCTCTGCTCCCTACAACTGCTCTTCGTTGGGAAATGTTTGCGCTCACATCCCGATGCTTGTCAACGTTGAAACTCCTCAGCCAGCCTGCTGATCGTGCCACGCCGCGATTGCAACCCGGCGAAAGAGGCGGTCGAATTGGACTCGCGCGATATTTGTCGTGGACCAAGTCTGATGCCTTCATAGGATTGACAATAACGAGGGGGTCGATCGTGCAATTGGCGGCGTGAACACCTCGTCCTCAGGCACAAGCATGCGATGCTCACACAGCTGTGCGATGTGGGCGCTAACATGATGCGCTGCACAAACCCGCGCTCGTTTGTCCACAGGCGATGCGCGCGCGTGATGACCGCCCGGTTCCGGTCGCGTTGAATTTGGGGGCCGCTGCCAATCCGGCGGCCGGCGGGATTAGATCATGGCAGCCCTGTGGGACGTGGGGCGTGGCGGCCGCAACGCTTGACTGGCGCTTGCGCTGTGATCACGGGCGCCATGCCACCTCCGGCCCAACACTGCTGCCACTTTGCTGCGGTTTTGGACCGCTTCATCGGGCAGGTCTGGGCCGCTGGCCCAGCGGGGGCGGGGCAGAGCCCCGCGGTAGGGCTCGGCCACGGACCCCTGACGTCAGGCGGGTCCGGGGCCGCCGGCGCCGTTGGGGTGCGGGGCGCCGCGCGTGAAGTGCTGCGCCGGCAGATGCTGCTGCGCGAACGTGCTCACGCCCCGGTTGAACATCCCGGTGAAACTCGTGGGATGGACACCCATCCAGATCACCACCACAGCCAGCGGCACCAGCACGGCAAGCTCCCGCGCGTTGAGGTCCGCGAGCCTCCGAACCACCCCGCCCGGCACTTCGAAGAACACTCGCCGGTACATCACCAGCATGTAGGCGGCACCCAGGATCATCGCCATCGCCGACAGCAGGGCGACGCCGGATCCGATCTGGATCGCCCCGATCACCACCAGCAGCTCGCCCACC
>CAXUBM010000280.1:0-3411 GCA_964249235.1 uncultured Acetobacteraceae bacterium
GGGTCCCCGCCCCCCTGCTCGATCCCGGTCACGCCGACGGCGAGCACGAACACGGCCACCAGCGTTCCGCCCACGTTCGGGCGGCCCGGTCGGATCGTGGTGGTGCCTAGAAAGACGCCGACGAGCGCCGGCAGCAGGAACTCGAGCCCGGCGCTTGCCTGACCCACGCCGAGCCGGGCGGCCATGAGCACGCCCGCCGCTCCGGTCAGCAGCCCCGACGAGACGAACGCGAGCAAGGTCGCCGACCGCACCGGCACACCGTTCAGCGCCGCCGCGCGCGGGTTGCCGCCGACGGCGTAGAGGAAACGGCCAGCCGTGGTGCGCTGCGTGATCCACCACAGCACGCAGGCGACCGCCGCCACGTAGAACGCCGCCACCGGCACGCCGCCGATCGACAGCGCGCTGATATCGGAAAAGGAGGCCGGCAGGTTCCCCGTGATCTGCCGGCCGCCCGTGTACCAGATCGCGGCGGCGTAGAGCACCGTTCCGGTGCCGAGTGTCGCGATGAAGGCGTCGATCCGCGCCAGTTCGACCAGAATTCCGTTGAACAGCCCGACCGCCGCCCCTGCGAGCAGCACGCAAGCCACGGCGGCGCCGGCCGAAAAACCGTCATGGACCTGCAGGCCGATCGCGAGGATATGCCACATGACGACACCGTAGCCGACCGTCAGATCGATCTTGCCGATTGTCATCGGCAGCAGCACGCCCAGCGAGAGCAGTGCGACGACCGCATGGTCCCTGACGATTGCCTGCAGATTGTCGAGGGTCGGAAAGCTTCGCGGCATCGTCACCGAGAACAGCACCAGCAGGACCGCCAGGGTGAGCGGCAATCCCCAGGCCGGCAATCCGTGCAGCCATCCCGTGAGCCGGACCACCGGCGAAGGCGCGCGCGGCTCGCCGAACGGACGCGTGCCGGAGATCTGCAGCATCGCCCTACTCCCAATGCATCGCCGGTCGCGACGCAGCGGCCAGCAATCCTTCCATCGTCAGGCGCTCGGCCGGGATCTCGGCGTTGACCCTGCCGCGGTAGAACACAAAGGCGCGGTCGCAGATGTTCGCCGCCTCCTCGAAGTCGGAGGTGATCACCACGACCGCCACGCCGGCCGCGTTGGCCTCGTTCAGCAGATGGTAGATGTCGGTTCGGGCGCCGACATCGACGCCGGCGGTTGGATCCTCGAGCACCAGCACCGGGCCGCGCAGGTGAAGCCAGCGCCCGATCACCGCCTTCTGCTGGTTGCCGCCCGACAGCCAGGCGATCGGAATCGACGGCAGGTTCGGCCGCAGCCCGACCCGCTCGCCGAGACGCCGCGCCGCGGCCTTCTCGGCACGCGGACCGAGCGCCGCGAACGTGCCTCTGCCGCCGGCGGCAGGGTTGAGAAACAGGTTCTCGCTCACGCTCAGCAGCGGCACGACCGACTCGCCGCCGCGGTCGCCGCTGGCGAAATGCACGCCGCCCCGCATCGCCGCCGCCGGACCGGAGAAGCGCACGGCGGTTCCGCGCACGCGCAGTTCGCCGGCATCGATCGGCATCAAGCCGAACAGGGCTCGCCCGACAGCTTCCTGTCCGGCGCCGCGAAGGCCGACCAGACCCACGATCTCGCCGCGGCGGACGTCGAGGGACAGCGGACCGACCTCGCCGACTCGGGCCGCGCGCAACTCGAGCGCCACCTCCCCGCCGGCCGGCGTCGCGCGCCGGAATTCCTCGCGTGCCGCGGCCCCCGCAATCAGCCCGACCACGCCGTCCCGATCCATCCCGCTCGCCGGGCCATCTCCGACCACGGCGCCGTCGCGCAGGACCGTGATGTGGTTCGCCACCGCGAAGACCTCCTGCAAGCGGTGCGACACGTAGACGATCGCGCGGCCTTCCTGGCGCAGGGCGCGGATCGCCGCGAGCACCGTCTCCGCTTCCCCGGCCGGCAGGCTGGCCGTCGGCTCGTCAAGCACGATCACCTGCGCGTCCGTGGTCAGGGCGCGCGCGATCGCCACCAGCGAGCGCTCGGCGCGGCCGAGATGCTTGACCCGGGTGTCGGGGTCGATGTCGATCGCGAGACGGCGGAGCACCGCGTCGGCCAGGGCACGCGAGCGGCGCCAGGAGATGAACGCGCCGCCTCGACGGCCGAACCCGCGGGTCAGGCAGATGTTCTCGGTCACGCTCATCCAGTCGATCAGACCGAGATCCTGATGAATGAAGGCGATCGGCAGGCTCGCGGGCCGCGCCACCTCCTCGCCCGCGAACAGCACCCGCCCGCCGTCGCGTTCGTAGACGCCCGCCAGGATCTTGATCAGCGTCGACTTGCCGGCGCCGTTCTCGCCGAGCAGCGCCGTGACCTGCCCGGCGCGGAACGCCACCGACACGTCCCGCAGCGCGTGCGTGCCGCCGAAACTCTTGCGGATGTTCTCGACGGCGAGCAGCGGTCCGACGCTCTCGTCGAGGCAACCGGGCGACATCGGTTCGGCTGCGGCATTGAGCATGCGACGAAGCCTCCTTCGGGAGAGGGTCGGCTTTGATGCGCCCTGCGCAACGCCTATGCTGCGCCCGGCGGTCTTCGGAATGACCCGTGTCCCAAGGGTTGAAGCAACATGCGTTCCACATCGGCCGGTCAAGAACGGTCCGGCATTCCCGCGCCGCCCGACGCCAAGGGGCGAGGCAGGCGCAATGGCACCATCGGCTCTCTCGGCAAAGGGCTCGACGTGCTCGACTTCGTCATCACGTCCGCCGCCCCGCTGCGGCTGCGCGACGTCGCGTCCCGGTTCGGCATGGACCGCAGCTCCGTCTACCGGATCCTGGCGACGCTCGAAGCCGGCGGCTTCGTCACCAAGGACGTGTTCAAGCAGTATGCACCCGGCCCGAAACTCGGGCGCCTGCGCCGCCACAGTCCGGCGCACGGGCTGCTCGTCTCCCGCCTCCGGCCGCATCTGCTGCGGATCAACGAGGAGACCGGCATGACCACCAATGTGGGCGTCCTGGAGCGCAACGCCGCCCTCCTGATCGAGGTGGTACCGGCCCGCACGGTAATCTCGGTGCGCCAGGCGGTGGGAGACCTCGAACCGCTCCACCGCGGCGCGATCGGCAAGTCGCTGCTGGCCAACCTGCCCGCACCCTCGCAGCAGGCGATCCTCGCCCGGGCCGAGCTACAGCGCTTCACCAGGAACACGACCACCGACAAGACGAAACTGATGCGCGAACTCGAGGCTATCAGGCAGACCGGCGTCGCCTTCGATGAGAGCGAAAGTCACGAGCAGGTCTGCTGCATCGCCGCCGCGATCCTCGACGACTCCGGTTACCCGATGGCGGCGATCGGCATCGCGATGGCGCGTGCCCTCGTGCCGGACGGGGCCCGCGCGCAGACCGAGTGGACGGCCCTGGTGCGCGACACCGCCTTCGCCGCCCGCGGCAGCCTGGTCGCCGCC
>CAXUBM010000281.1:0-3407 GCA_964249235.1 uncultured Acetobacteraceae bacterium
GTCGGGGCGGGGGCGCCTTGGGTCATGGTGCTCACGCGGCGAGGGTTTCCTGGATGGCGGCGACGCCCGGGACCTTGTCGGCGGGGCCGAGGGCGGCGAGGGTCGGGGTCGCGCGGAACAGGCGGGCGGCGGCGCGTCGGACGTCGTCGAGCGTGACCGCGTTGATGCGGCGGACGGTTTCCTCGGTCGGGATGATGCGGCCGAAGACCTGGAGCTGGCGGGCGATCTGCTCGCAGCGGCCGCCGGTGCTTTCGAGGGACATCAGGAGGCCGGCCTTGACCTGGGCGCGGGCGCGCTCGAGCTCGTCACGGCTGACCTCGTTCTGGACGGCGAGGAGCTGTTCGAGGGTGACGGGGACGAGTTCCGCCGCCTCGTCCTCGCCGGTGCCGGCGTAGATGCCGAACAGGCCGCCGTCCACGAAGGGCGCGCTGAAGGAATAGATCGAGTAGACGAGGCCGCGCTTCTCGCGGATCTCCTGGAACAGGCGGGACGACATGCCGCCGCCGAGGAGGGTCGAGAGGAGGAGGACGGCGAAGTAGTCGTCGTCGGCGTAGGACACGGACGGGAAGCCGAGCACGACGTGGACCTGGTCTAGGTCGCGGGCTTCGCGGAACTCGCCGCCGGTGTAGCGGCCGGGGACGGGGGTTTCGGGCATGGCGCCCGGCAGGTCGCGGAAGTGTTGTTCGACGAGGCGGACGACGTCGTCGTGGTGGAGGTTGCCGGCGGCGGCGACGACGCAGTTCCCGTGCGCGTAGTGGCGGCGCATGTAGCCCCGGATGGTGTCGCGGCTCATGTCGCGGATCAGCGCGTCGGTGCCGAGGGTGGGGCGGCCCATCGGCTGGGCCGGGAAGGCGACCTCCTGGAAATGGTCGAAGATGATGTCGTCCGGCGTGTCGTTCGCCTGGCCGATCTCCTGGAGGATGACGCCGCGCTCGCGCTCGACCTCGTCGGGGCTGAAGGCGGAATGGCACAGGATGTCGCCGATGATGTCGGCGCCGAGGGCGAGATCCTCCTTGAGGAGCTTCACGTAGTAGGCGGTCTGTTCGCGCGCCGTGTAGGCGTTGATGTGGCCGCCGACGTTCTCGATCTCTTCGGCGATCCGGGCGGCGGAGCGGGTCGCGGTGCCCTTGAAGGCCATGTGCTCGAGGAAGTGGCTGACGCCGTTCTCGCTCGCGTCCTCGTGGCGGGTGCCGCTCGCGACGTAGGCGCCGAAGGACACGGTCTCGACGCGGTCCATGCGCTCGGTCGCGACCAGGAGGCCGGAGGGGAGGCGGGTGACGTTGATGGTCTGGTCGTCCGACATGCAGGGTTCCGGTCAGGTATTGCGGCGGGCGTGGGCGCGGGTGGCGCGCTCGACGGCTTCGAGGTCGTTGGGCACGACGTCGAAGCGTTCCGGGCGCGCGTGGAGGTCGTGCAGATGGGGCGGCAGCGGCGGGGATGAACCCGTGGCGCGGAGGACCGCGTCCGGGAACTTCGCGGGATGGGCGGTGGCGACCGCGATCATCGGGACGCCCGGGGTGCGGTGAAGGCGGGCGGCCTCGATGCCGATCGCGGTGTGGGGGTCGGCCGCGTAGCCGTGCTCGTGGAGGCGGCGCATGGCGGCGATCGTGTCGTCGTCGGAGAGCGCGAGGCCGCGGAGGAGCTTCGTCGCCTCGCGCCAGGCGCTGTCGGGGACCGTGAGGCGGCCGGTCCGACGGAAGCCGGCGACGGCGCTTGCGGTGGCCGGCGCGTCGCGGCCGAGGAGCTCGAACAGGAGGCGCTCGAAGTTCGAGCTGACCGCGATGTCCATCGAGGGCGACAGCGAGGGGGCGACCGGGCGGAGGCTCATGTCGTTGCCGGCCACGAAGCGGGCGAGGATGTCGTTCCGGTTGGAGCCGATCGCGAGCGTGCGGATCGGGAGGCCCATGCGGCGGGCGACCCAGGCGGCGAGCACGTTGCCGAAGTTGCCGGTGGGAACGGCGAAGTCGACCGCGCGGTCGGGGGCGCCGAGGGCGAGCGCCGCGTGGACGTAGTACGGGACCTGGGCGGCGATGCGGGCCCAGTTGATCGAGTTGACGGCGGACAGTTGGAGGTCGTCGCGGAAGGGCGCGTCCGCGAACATCGCTTTGACCAGGGCCTGGCAGTCGTCGAACGTGCCTTCGACGGCGAGGTTGTGGACGTTGGGGCTCGCGATCGTGGTCATCTGGCGGCGCTGGACGTCGCTGGTGCGGCCGAGCGGGTGGAGGATGACGATGTCGATCGCCGCCTTGTCGCGGCAAGCTTCGATCGCGGCGGATCCGGTGTCGCCCGACGTCGCGCCGACGATGGTGACGCGGCGGCCTTCGCGCTCGAGGACGTGCTCGAACAGGCCGCCGAGGACCTGCATGGCGAGGTCCTTGAAGGCGAGCGTCGGGCCGTGGAAGAGCTCGAGCGACCAGAGGTCGTGGTCGAGCTGGACGAGCGGCACGATCGCGGGGTGGGTGAACGGGCGGTAGGCGTCGGCGGCGATGCGGTCGAGGACGTCGCGCCCGATCGCGGGGGCGGCGAACAGGGCGAGGATCTCGGCGGCGAGCGCGGGATAGGGGAGCGGGCGGAGGGCGCGCCAGCTGTCGGCGTCGAGCACCGGCCAGGTTTCGGGCACGAACAGGCCGCCGTCCTCGGCGAGGCCCGCGAGCAGGACCGCGCTGAAGTCGCGCGGCGCGGCCTCGCCGCGTGTGGACACGTAGCGCACGGGGCGGCCGCTACTGGTTCGCCGGGCGGTGGGCGCCGACCGCGAGCGAGAAGATCTGGAACGGCTTGCTGAAGCTGCTGTGGCCGTTGTTGAAGGGCGCGGCGCGGTCGATCTGGGCGACCGGGATCAGGAGGGTGCCGCGGCCGTCGAAGGCGGGGGCGTCGGGCCAGTGCAGCCGGTCGTCGCGGGCGAGCAGCGACAGATGCCGGTCCGGCGTCAGCTTGAGCACCGAGTTCGATCCGAGATCGTCGAGGTAGAGGTTGCCGGCGCTGTCGATCGCGGTGCCTCCGAGCGAGGGGGTGTTGTACCAGAACTCGACGGCGGCCGAGAGGGCGGCGGGCGGGACCGCGGGGTCGTCGAGCAGCCTGGTGTCGATCCGGTAGAGCGGGCCGGGCAGGGGCTGGAAGTAGAGGTGCTGCCCGTCCGGGGTCACCTCGAGCTGGTCGGCGTTGATCGAGACGGGCTTGCCGTCGGGGCCGCGGCGTTGCGCCGATATCCACCATCGTCTAGGTTCCCGTGAGCCGTTCGCGCACTCGTAGCTCAGCTGGATAGAGCGCTGCCCTCCGAAGGCAGAGGTCACAGGTTCGAATCCTGTCGAGTGCGCCACCTCAGCGATCTGAACTATTGATGGCGTCCAGAACGACGGCCGTGATTTCGAACTCCCGCGCAAGAGGGTTGAAGCTGCGGTCTCGGGCGA
>CAXUBM010000282.1:0-3370 GCA_964249235.1 uncultured Acetobacteraceae bacterium
AACCCCGCCGGTGGCCGAGCCCCTGGATCTCCCACCCGAGTCACTCGTCGCCCAGCATCCGGCGAAACACCGGCAGCGCCATCTCGGCCATCCGCCTCTGCCCCTCCTGGCTCAGATGCACCTTGTCGCCGGCGAACGTCGGCTCCGGATACGGCCCGCGCGTCCGGTTGAACATCGGATCCGCGGCGAAATCCACGATCGCATCGCAGAATGTCGCCCGCCGCAGCGCCTCGTTGACCGACTGGATCAGCGTGTTCTCGCCGCCGCCGCCGCCGTCGAAGCGGATCACGTCCAGCCCTCACACGAAACGCGCTCCCGCCGCGTGCGCCAGCTCGCTTTCCCGCCGGTACGTCGCCACGATGTCGGCCACCGTCGCGTGATCCCGGCTCAGGTCGTTGTAGCCACCCATCCCGAAGACGATCTTCACCCCCGCCGCCCGCGACAGGTGCGGCGCCACCGTCTCGTTCCACGACGCCACCTGCGCGGCCAGCGGCGCCCCCGCGTGCGCGGTGTTGACCACCTCCACGTCCGCCCGGTCGAGCATCAGCATCATCTGCGCCGGCCAGGACTGCCCGGGCGGCGCCCCGGTGCCGTCGGTGTGACTGTCGCCGGTAAAGATCACGATCGCGCTCATGGCGGGCCACGATGATGCCTCGCCCCGGGCCGCGCCAGCAGCACGTGGCCTGCCGCCACCCGGCCGGCGCCGAGGCTCAACCCGGCGCCCGTCGCGGTCCGAGGTTGGGGCCGCGCCCCCAACCTGCTAGACGCGCCTGCATGAGCGCCACCGGCCTGCCCCTCCGCGCGGGCGCCACCACCCGCACCGTGTTTCCGATCCTGTTCGCGATCAGCGTCTGCCACCTGATCAACGACATGTGCCAGTCGCTGCTTCCGGCCGTCTACCCGATCCTCGCCGGCCGCTTCCACCTCGACTACGGCCAGGTCGGCCTGATCACCCTGACCTTCCAGGGCGTCGGCTCCATCCTGCAGCCGCTCGTCGGCCACTACACCGACCGCCACCCCAAGCCCTTCTCGCTCGCGGTCGGCATGGGCAGCACCCTGGTCGGCCTCGTGGTCCTGTCCCGCGCCCCTGCCTTCGGCGTCATCCTGGCGGGCGCCGGCCTGATCGGCCTCGGCTCGGCGATCTTCCACCCCGAAAGCTCGCGCGTCGCCCGCCTCGCCTCGGGCGGCCGCCTCGGCATGGCCCAGTCCCTGTTCCAGGTCGGCGGCAACACCGGCGCCGCCCTCGGGCCGCTGGTCGGCGCCTTCGTCGTGCTGCCCTTCGGCCAGGCCAGCATCGCCTGGTTCGCCGCCGCCGCGGCGATCGGGTCGGCCATCCTCGCCCGCGTCGGCCTCTGGTACGGCGGCCACCTCAACGCCAGGACCGCCCGCAAGCAGCCCGCCACCCACGACCTTCCGGCCCGCACCGTGGCCATCGCGCTGACCGTGCTCGCGATCCTCGTCTTCTCGAAGTTCGTCTACCTCGCCAGCCTGACCAACTACTACACCTTCTACCTCATCCACCGCTTCGCCCTGCCCGTCGGCACCGCCCAGCTCTATCTCTTCGTCTTCCTCGGCGCCAACGCGCTCGGCACCTTCGCCGGCGGTCCGCTCGGCGACCGCATCGGCCGCAAGCGCGTGATCTGGTTCTCCATCCTCGGCGTCCTGCCCTTCACGCTCGCCCTCCCCTATGCCGGCCTCGCCGCCACCGCGGTCCTCTCGGTCATCATCGGCCTGATCCTCAGTTCCGCCTTCTCCACCATCATCGTCTTCGCCCAGGAGCTCGCCCCCGGCCGCGTCGGCACCGTCGCGGGCCTCTTCTTCGGCCTCGCCTTCGGCGTCGGCGGCATCGGCGCCGCCGGCCTCGGCCTGCTCGCCGACCAGATCGGCATCGACGCCGTCTATCGCATCTGCGCCTTCCTTCCGGCGCTGGGACTGCTGACCGCGTTCCTCCCGAGCCTGGAGCCGCCCGCCCGCCGGCGGTCCCCTTGACCCATACGTCAAGATCGGCTGCGCTCGGCTCGAAACAGGAGACGACCATGAGCCCACGCGTCGCCGCCGCCGCCGCCCTCGCCCTGCTGGGCGCCTGCGCCCTGTCCGCCACCCCGGCCCGCGCACTCACCGCCGGCGGGGTCGCCTTTCCCGACACCTACCCCACCGCCGGCCAGACGCTGCGTCTCAATGGCGCCGGCGTGCGCGTCTTCTTCGCCCTCGTGAACGGCTATGCCAGCGCCCTCTACGTCGAAACACCCGCCCACGACGCGGCCGCCCTGCTCGCCGAGCCCGGCCCCAAGGTCGTCGTCACCGAGTTCCTCCACGCCGCCGATGTCGGCCAGCTCAAGCGCGAGTTCGCCAACGTCCACGACCATTACTGCGCCAGGAACCCCTGCCCGCCCGGCAACGAGGCCAGCTACCGCGAGATGGTCGGCCACCTCGCCCCCGTCACCCGCGGCGAGACCGCCACCTACGTCATCACCGGCAAGGGCGTGGACGTCCTGCGCAACCACGAGCCCGCCTTCTCCATCGACAACCCCGCCTACGGCCCATCCTTCCTCGCCGCCCTGATCGGCGCCACCTCGCCCGCCCCGGGCTACCGCGCCGGCCTGCTCGGCAAACGCGGCTGATGCCGGACCCGGACCGAACCCGTCCCTTCCTGCCCGTCCGGATCGCGGTGCTCACCGTCTCCGATACCCGCACGCTCGACACCGACGCGTCCGGCGCCCTCCTCGCCTCGCGCATCGAGGCCGCCGGCCACCATCTCGCCGGCCGCACGGTCGTGCGCGACGACGCCGACCTGATCGAGGCCGAGCTCCGCCGCGCCGTCGCCGACCCCGCCGTCGACGCCCTGATCAGCACCGGCGGCACCGGCATCACCGGCCGCGACGTCACCCCCGAGGCCTTCGACCGCGTCCTCGAGAAACGCATCGACGGCTTCGGCGAGCTCTTCCGCGCCCTCAGCTACGCCAAGATCGGCACATCGACGATCCAGTCCCGCGCGCTCGCCGGCACCGCCGGCGGCACCTTCCTCTTCGCCCTGCCCGGCTCCAGGGGCGCGGTCACCGACGCCTGGGACGACATCCTCGTCCACCAGCTCGACAGCCGGTTCCGGCCCTGCAATCTCGTCGAGCTCATGCCCCGCCTGCGCGAGCGCTGAAGGCGAGGGCTGAGGCGAGGGCTCCGCCCTCGACCCGCTGGGGCCTTGGCCCCAGGCCCCGTGACGAAGCCCGTTCTCTTTTCGTTCTTGATCTCCGTTCGGAGTCGCTCCATCCTTCTCGCGTCATCACGCGAGGCCGAGATGCTCGACTCTACCGGAGACCTGCCCAGGACACGCAAGGGCCGCGGCGCCGCCGCCAACGTCGCCAACCGCTACGAC
>CAXUBM010000283.1:0-3358 GCA_964249235.1 uncultured Acetobacteraceae bacterium
CCAAGGTGCCCGGCGCCAGCGCTTCCACCAGCGAGCCGAGCGTAAAGACGACGCCGGCGATCAACACCGCACGCTGGCGTCCGAGCCGATCTGCCAGCTCACCCCCCAGCAGCGCACCGAACAACGCGCCCAGCGTGACCCAGCTGGTCACCACCTCGACCAGCAGCGCGCTCAGCGAGAACTCGGCCTTGATGCTGGTCAGGGCGCCTGAAACGACACCTTGGTCGTATCCGAACAACGCCCCCGACAGCAGGATCACAGCCAGGACCACGACAAGCCACGGCGTCATGGTGGCGCCGACGGCGTCTCCGACCCCGGGCGCGGTCGAGACCTCCGGCTTGTTGCTCACGAGACGGACGCCTCTCGCGGCACTCGTATCGTGAGTCGGCGCCCCAACAATGGCCGAGACTCGACAGTCGCAGCCGCAGAACCACGATGATGAACCATGGTTCACCATAGGCAGTTCCACACGAATGTGGCGATCACGTTGTCCACCTGTCGTGAGCGTTCATGACCTCTCCAAAGCGGTCCGTCCGCTCCGGCCACACCCAGACGTAACGCATGCGTCAGCCTGCCCCTCTTGAGGTCGATTTCGTCAAGTCGTCACCACCGGACGTAAACTTCTTCCTCCCCCGGAGATGTCGTTGACTGATCGATCACCGCCGTGGCCATCCATCGCGAGCAACTCGCAAGCGTGGCCGTGACGAGACCGTCCTGTTACTGCCGTTTTACTTTGAGGCAAACACCGAACGAGGGCATTGCGACGTCCGCTGAGGAGCCGTCCGGTCGACCACGGCGCGCCGCGCTTCACGGTCCTCCCGAGCCGCTCCTTCGAAGTCAGGGCTCTGCCCTGGACCCGCTGGGGGCGAGCCCCCAAGACCCCGTGACTTGAGCAAAGGACAGCGTCACCCTGACGAAGGCTCCCCGTCACGTCCCGCTTGACAACAACGGAGAAAATTTCAAGTTGGTTAGTCACTTCCCTAACGCTCGCCTGCAGAAACTCCCTAACAGCTAAACGCGCGTCAACCCTCGCTTGACGCCGCCCGCCCCCTCCAAGCGGAAGGGCGCTCGCCTTTCTCGACGCCGGCGCCTGGTGCTCGGCAACGGCGCGATCGATCCGGCCGAAGACGGGATCCACAACGCCGGCGCAGCTTCACTCGTCGAGGCGCACGCGAAGCCGCAGGAGCCCGCGGAGCTGGCGCATCGCCAGCCGGGCGTCCGCCAGTGTCGGCGGTCCGGGGCGGAGCCCCGGCCTTGACAGCGGGTCCGGCCAAACCCAGAACGATGCGATACTGAAACCGTTGCGCACGCGTTGCCGGGCCGGTTGCCCGGGGTGGCGGCGCGCGCCCTCGTCCCTACAACCGGAGCAGAATATGGACCGCATGATCGTCTATCCGGGCGCGATCCCGCTCGACACCGACCTGCTCA
Organism: uncultured Acetobacteraceae bacterium; assembly: GCA_964249235.1. Lineage (GTDB taxonomy): Bacteria > Pseudomonadota > Alphaproteobacteria > Acetobacterales > Acetobacteraceae > CAXTPV01. The sequence continues at coordinate 1,429 of CAXUBM010000283.1, forward strand.
ACGTCCAGCGCGGGGCGATGAAGGCGGTCGGTTTCCTGGCCCAGATGTGCCTGGGCGGCGGGCCGGTGATCGACGGGCTGGCGTGTCAGCCGACGGTGCCGTCGTCGATGCAGGTCACCGTCGGGCCGGGCAGCATCCTGGCGGCGAGCGAGGTGGACACCCAAAGCTACGGCACGCTGCCGGCGGACACCTCGAACCTCGTCAAGATGGGCATCAACACGGGATCGTCGCTGTTCACGCTCACCGCGCCGACGGTCTCGGGGCAGTCGATCAACTACCTGATCGAGGCGAGCTTCCTGGAGCAGGATTCGGTGCCGGTGGTGCTGCCCTACTACAACGCGGCCAACCCGGCGCAGGGGCTGGCGGGCACGGGCAACAACGGCCAGGCGCAGAACACCCAGCGGCTGCAGACGGTGGCGCTGCAGCTCAAGGCGGGAGCGGCGGCGAACACGGGGGTGCAGAGCACGCCGGCGGTGGATGCGGGCTGGGTCGCGGTTGCCGTGATCACGGTCAACGCCGGGCAGAGCACGGTGGAGACGCGCAACATCGCGGTGCCTGGCGGTGCGCCGTTCGTGCCGTTCAAGCTGCCGCAGATGAACTTCGCGGCCGCGCCCGGCCGGCAGGGCTGGCAGCGGCTGCCGAGCGGCGTCGTCGTGCAATGGGGGTCGGGAACCACGGCGACGGGGAACCTGGACCCGGTGAGCTTCCCGCTGACGTTCCCGAACACGGCCTTGTCGGTGACGATCTGCGAGGCGGCCTGCGCCGGCTGGACCGTCCCGGGCGTGTCCTATCCCGTGCCGACGGTCTACGGGGTGAACGGGCTGTCGGCGTCGGGCTTTCAGGTCAGCTGTGTCAACCCGTTGATCAACGGTGCCAACAGCTCGATCGTGTTCGCCAAGGGGACCGGGTACAATTGGATCGCCACGGGGTTCTGACCGGGCGAGCCGCGCCGGGATTGCTCGCTTCTTGCATGGTCTCGCTCCTTGCATGACGCGGAGCGGGTGGTCCTATCCGGCTCGTGCGGGAAGCGGGGCGGTGCGTGCTGCAGATGGCGGAACGATTGTCACTTCGCGGCATCACGCGCCGTTTCGGACCGCTCGTCGCCAATGACGCGATCGACCTGAGCGTCGCGGCGGGCGAGATCCACGCGCTGCTGGGCGAAAACGGTGCCGGCAAATCGACGCTGATGGCGGTGGTCTACGGTGTGCTGCAGGCGGACGCGGGGGAGATCGCCTGGGAGGGCCGGCCGGTGACCATCGCCGATCCGAAGGCGGCGCGGCGGCTCGGCATCGGAATGGTGTTTCAGCATTTCTCGCTGTTCGAGGCGATGAGTGTCGCCGAGAACATCGCCCTGGCCATCGAGGCGCCGCCCTCGATGCGGGCGCTCTCGACGCGCATCGCCCGGGTAAGCCGCGCCTATGGATTGCCGCTGGAGCCGGAGCGGACGGTTGCGTCGCTGTCGGTGGGCGAGCGGCAGCGGGTCGAGATCGTGCGCTGCCTGCTGCAGGATCCGCGGCTGCTGGTGATGGACGAGCCGACGTCGGTGCTGACGCCGCAGGAGGTGCAGACGCTGTTCGCGACGTTGCGGCGGCTCGCCTCCGAGGGCGTGTCGATCCTCTACGTGTCGCACAAGCTCGAGGAGATCAGGCAGCTCGGCTCGGCGGCCACCGTGCTGCGGCATGGGCGGGTGGTGGCGCGGTGTGATCCGCGGCGGGAGAGTGCGGCGTCGCTGGCGCGGATGATGATGGGTGCCGAGGTGGTGGAGGCGGGCGCGGCGCCGGCGCTGCGGGCGGGCGCGCCGATGCTGACGCTGGCGGGGCTGAGCACCGCGCCGCGGGATCCGCACGAGGTGGCCCTGCGGGGGGTCGATCTCGAGGTGCGGGCGGGCGAGATCGTCGGCGTGGCGGGGGTCGCGGGCAACGGCCAGCGC
>CAXUBM010000284.1:0-3357 GCA_964249235.1 uncultured Acetobacteraceae bacterium
GTCCCAGTCCGCGGTCCGCAACGCGCCGCCCGCCGCCCGCCGATGCCCGTTCCCATACTGCTCGTCCGCCCCCGCGGGCCGATGCGCGGCGAAGAACGCGATCAGGTCGGCCTCGCCGCCGGTGCGCGCCGCGAAATGCACCCACCCCGGCCGGTACCCCACGTTGGCGGCCAGCACGATCTTGCCCCGCAGCCGTTGCGTCCAGCTCTGCGCCACCATCGGATGCACCTGGCAGGGCGTGTCGAGCCGGATCAGCGCCACGTCGCCCACCACGCGCGGCGGCGCCCGCCGCCCGGCCTCCAGCGCCGCCCGGACCTCGTCGCGGGCAGCGTGCAACCTGTCGAGCCCCGCGTGTCGCCCCGACAGCAGGTCTTTCGGCCCCTCGGCCCGCATCAGCAGATCCAGCGCCACCGACGCATCCGCGCACGCCGTCCGCCGCGGCGCGTTGACCAGCGACGTCGCCTCCCGCAACGCGGTCGCGCCATATCGCTTGCGCGCCTCCGCCAGTTCCGCGAACGGCGCCCGGTCACCCAGGTCGCCGATCAACCCGATCGCGGCGAGCCAAAGCAGGTCGGCATTGTCGGCGCCGCCCAGACCCTCCACGCACCGCAACGCCAGCAGGCTCGTGCTCGGAACCGGGTCGAACTCGAGCCCGGAGATCGACACCGGGCAGCCGATCCCGTCCGCGTCCGGATCGACCGGCGCGCCGCTGGCGACGTGATGGTCGACCAGCACGGTCGCCAGATCCGTCGCCACCGGATCACCGCGCGTGCCCAGATCGGCCACGACGAGGCCGCCCGGACGATCCGCGCCGCCGTCGATGGCGGCCCGGTTCTCCGCGCTCCAGGCGTTCTCGCCCCGCCCGAGAAGCCGGATCCGGTGCGGCCGCCCCGCCCGGTCGAGCGCCCGCGCCAGCACCGCCGCCGACGCCAGCCCGTCGGCATCGTTGTGGCTCAGCAGCAGGATGAGGCGATCCGACCGGAAACGGTCGATGGCGGCGGCGAAGCGGGCGGCGATGGTCATCGCGAGCCTCAACTTCACCCGATCGTTCACGGTTGCCTCGATCGACCGAACCCGACGCGTCCTGCCCCGTTCAGCGCGCATCCCGAGACGAGACGGAGCCCAACATGCGCGCACTTTGCTGGCACGGCACCAACGACATACGGTGCGACACCGTCCCCGACCCCTCGATCGAGGATCCCCGCGACGTCATCATCAAGGTCACGAGCTGCGCCATCTGCGGTTCCGATCTCCACCTCATGGACGGCACCATGCCGACGATGGAGTCCGGCGACGTCCTCGGTCACGAGTTCATGGGCGAGGTCCTCGAGGTCGGCAGCCCGAGCCACAAGCTCAAGCGGGGGGACCGCATCGTCGTCCCCTTCAATATCAACTGCGGCGAGTGCCGCCAGTGCCGGATGGGCAACTGGGCGTCGTGCCAGCGCTCCAACCGCAATGCCGAGATGGCGGCCAAGGTCTTCGGCTACCCCACCGCGGGTCTGTTCGGCTACAGCCACCTCACCGGCGGCTACTGGGGCGGCCAGGCCGAGTATGTTCGCGTGCCGATGGCCGACGTCGGCCCGATGGTCGTCCCCGACGGCATGACCGACGAGCAGGCCCTGTTCCTGACCGACATCCTGCCCACCGGCTGGCAGGCCGCCGAATATTGCGACCTCAAGGGCGGCGAGACGGTGGCGATCTGGGGCGCCGGCCCGGTCGGCCTGTTCGCCATCAAGTCCGCCTCGGTGATGGGTGCCGAACGCATCATCGCCATCGAGGGCGTTCCCGAGCGCCAGGCCCTTGCCCGCCAGGCCGGCGCCACCGACGTGCTCGACCCCGAGGACGACGACGTCCAGGCCCGCATCAAGGAGATCACCAACGGCGAGGGCCCCGACGCCGTGATCGACTGCGTCGGCGCCGAATCCGACGCCGGCCACGGCGTCCTGGGCCTGCTGTCGAAAGTGCAGAAGGCGGTGTCCAGCACCGAGCGACCCTACGCGCTGGCCGAGGCGATCCAGTGCGTGCGCCCCAGCGGCATCGTCTCCGTCCCCGGCGTCTACACCGGCGCGGTGCCCGTCAACATGGCGTCCGTGGTCCAGAAGGGCCTGACCATCCGCTCCGGCCAGACCCACGTGAAGCGCTACACGGAGAAGCTCGCCGGACTGATCCAGGACGGCACCATCGATCCGACCTTCCTGATCACCCACCGCAGCAGCGATCTAGCCCAGGGCCCCGAGCTCTACGAGACCTTCCGCGACAAGAAGGACGGCTGCGTCAAGGTCGTCTTCAGCCTGTAAGTCTCGGAGCGCCCCTCTTCTCGGGCCAGGTCCAGGAGGCGCCGCCTCCTGGCGGGCCCTGGGGCGGAGCCCCAGCCCTCAACTCCGCGCGGCGTTCACCGCCCGCTCGAGATCCGCCTGGTCCACCGCCCCGGAAATCATCTGGTCCCCCACCACGATCGCCGGCGTTCCATCGATCTTCAGCGCCTTCGCCAGCGCCAGATTGCCGTCCAGGTGCCCCGACACCGCTGACCCGTTCATGTCCCGCGCCAGCCGCGCCGGATCGAGCCTGAGCGAGCGCGCGATCGACGCGACCGCGTCCGCCGTCACCGGCGCGCTCTTGCGCATCAGCGCCTCCTGCATCGGCACATACGCCCCCTGTGCGCCCGCCGCCGAGATCAGCCGCGACTGGAGCACGCTCTGCGGCCCCAGGATCGGGATCAGCTTGAAGATCACCCGCAGTTTGGGGTCGCTCGCCACCATCGCGTCGATCACCGGCACCATGCGCCGGCAGTAGGGGCAGCGCGGATCGTAGAACTCCACCAGCGTCACGTCACCGGCCGGATTGCCGGCCACCCCGTCGCCGCGCGCGTCCGTCAGCGCCGCCGAATGCGAGGCGATCAGCTGCTGCTGGCTGTTCTGCTCCTGCTTCTCCTCGCTCGCCCGCAGCGACAGCACGGCGTCGCGCAGGATCGACGGATCCTCCCGCAGCGCCTGCCGCACGATCGCCACGATCTCCTGCCGCTGCGCCGGCGTGAACGCGTCGGCGCGCGCGAGCCCGGGCAACAGCGAAGCACCCAGGGCGAGGGCCGGCAGCAGGCATCGTGACCGGGCCATCATCCATCCTCCGGGGCGCGCGGTCGCTTATTGCCGCCTCCAGGCGATCCGTCTATGGGGTCGCACCCTTCGCCGGACCGCCCCCGGCCCACGAACGGAGCGACCGCATGGCCGAAGCCCGACTACGCACCACCGTCGCCGCCGTCGCGGCGCTCGCGTGCGTGCTGGCCGGCTGCGGCACCATCACCGGCGTCAAGGGCCTCCTGCTCGGCATCCACGGCACCGGCCCCGACACCCACCTGAC
>CAXUBM010000285.1:0-856 GCA_964249235.1 uncultured Acetobacteraceae bacterium
GGGCGATCGTGGTGCGGCACAGGCCGAGGAGGGCGCGCGCGGCGTCGCGACCCGCCTGGGTGTGGTAGGCCAGGCCGAGGGGGGCGAGCGCGCCGTCGATGTCGGCGATGCGCAGGGAGGTCTGGCGAGCCGGGGACAGGGTCGTCAGCACGGCGACCGCGGCGTCCGCGGCGGCCTCGAGGCAGATGCGGTCGAGGCCGGTCTCGGGATCGGCGAACGCCGCGGCGTTGAGGACGAAGCTCGCCTCGCCTTCGTCGCGCCAGATGCCGCGGTCGGGGCACCCCTGACGCAGGATGAGAAGACAATGCAGCGTCTCGGCCCATTCGAGCGGGTCGCGCCGGGAGCCGAGGGAGGCAGCGCGACGGACGACGCGTCCGATCCATGTCGCGGCTTCTTCCGGAAGACGGCGTGCCGCCCACCCTGTCGGCCGGTCGGTGCAACATAGTCCGACGAGGCCGCGTGCCGCCTCCTCCGACCAGCCGGCGGGAACCGCGACGCGGTGCCGCGGGCTGTCCGGGTCGCTGCCCACCTCGAAGATTCTGAGCCGGACGCCGTGCCAGGGACGAGTTGCTGCCATGCCAGCGAGGCTATCGCGGACGATTCGCTCGGCAAAGCACATTTTGCGTCACCGCGGGGACTTACCCCCAGGATGTTGGGTTTGTCCGCGCGAGTGGACCGGCGAGGCGCATCTGCGTATGAGGATCGGCATGACCACGATCGGCACCCGCATCTTCACCGCGCTTCGCGGACGCCTCGTCGGCAAGGACGGTTTCGGCAATGCGTACTACGAGGAGCGGCAGCTTCGGCGCGACCGGAGGCAGAAGCGCTGGGTCGTGTATGCCGGGGTCGTCGATGC
>CAXUBM010000285.1:866-1196 GCA_964249235.1 uncultured Acetobacteraceae bacterium
AGTGGTTCGGCTGGCTTCATCACACGTCGGATGCGGCGTTGCCGGAGACGATCCGCAAGTCGTGGCAGAAGCCTTTCCTGCCGAACCTGACCGGAACGGGCGGCAGCTATCGGCCGCCCGGTCACGATTACAGCGGCGGCAAGCGCGTGCGTGTGCCCGGAGATTATGAGGCATGGTCTCCGGAGGAGTGATGACCGCTCGCCTGGCCGGCTCGGCGCGCGACCGTGCGCGCTCACGGCTCGAACTGGTCGTCGGTGCGATCGTCGTCGCCGCCATCGCCGGCGTGCTGGCGCTCGCGGTGCTCGACAGGGGGGCGGCCGGCTACGTGCT
>CAXUBM010000285.1:1206-3357 GCA_964249235.1 uncultured Acetobacteraceae bacterium
CTCCGCGCGACCTTCGCGCATGTGGACGGGCGCGGGAGCGGCTCGGACGTCAAGATCGCCGGCGTCACCGTCGGCAAGGTGGTCGGCGAGGAGGTGGATCCGAAGAGCTTCCTGGCGACGGTCAGCTTCCGGATCAGGCCCGACATCCACCTGACGACCGACAGCAGTGCGGCGATCCTCAGCGAAGGCCTGTTGGGCGGCAAGTACCTGGCGCTGACGCCGGGTGGGGAGCCGAACGATCTGCCGCCGGGAGGATTGATCACCGCCACGCAGGGATCGATCAGCTTGGAGGCCCTGCTGGGCAAGTTCATCGGCAGCGTCGAAGCGCTGATGGAGGCGGTCAAGGCGCAGAACGCCCATGCCACGGACGGCAAGGCGGGACAGCCATCGTCGGGCGGCGGACTGGGGCCGTGAGCGGCCGTTGGGAGGCGGACGATGGCTCACCGGTGTCGTGCGAGGAGAAGCGTCGATTGCTCGACCAGACCGAGGCGGCGATCGCCTTGTCGCTTCGGGATGGATTCGAGGATGCCGTGCTGATGGGCGTCGGCGCGTCGTTCTACAGGGCTCGTCTGCACGCCATCGTCGACGGGTTGCTGGATCCGCGGGTGCGATGAGGAGGCTGCCGCTTCTCGGCCTCGCGCTGGTGGCCGGCCCGGCGGCGGCGGCGGCGATCGTGGCGCCACCCGACCTGCCGTCCGCGGACACGTGGGTGAGGACCGATGGCGGCTCGATCCGGGTGCTCGACAAGCAGAAGGCGCAAAGCCAGCTCCTGACGCTGAAGATCGGCGAGACCACGACGTTCGAGAGCCTGAGCCTGACGTTGCTGGCCTGCGTGGTGAGACCGCCGGATCTGCCGCAGAACGCCGCCGGCTTCCTGCAGATCACCGACAACCGTCCGGGCGAGCCCGGCTTTCGCGGCTGGATGCTGAGCGGGCAGCCCGGCTTGGTCTCGCTCGAGAGCCCGGTCTACGGCGTCCGGGTGGCCGGGTGCGTCAAGCCGACGGATGCGCAGCTGGCGGCGGCGGTGCCGCCGAAACCGGCGACGCCACCACCGACTCCGCCCGCGGCAGCGACGGCGGCGAGCCCGCCGCCGCCTGCCGGCTTGCCGTCGGTGATCAGGCCGCCCTCGGGCTCCGATCTGAACCCGCCACCCGGACAGGACCTCGACGACCCGAGCGGGCAATGAGAGGTGCAACCGGGCGGCGCGGCACAGGTTCTGAGGTGATGCCGACATCCGCGCCACCACGCCTGGGAGACCCGTCCCGCGTGGCCTTGCTGCTCGACTTCGATGGAACGCTGGTCGACATCGCGCCGGCGCCGGAACTGGTGGTCGTGCCGGAGGTGCTCAGGGAGAGTCTGCTCGCGCTGCGCCGACGGCTGGATGGCGCGGTCGCGATCGTGACGGGACGCCCGCTGCACGAGGTGGACCAGTTCCTGCCCGGCGTTCCATACGCGGTCGCGGCCGAGCACGGCGCCGTGATCCGGCATGGCCCGCGCGACGCACCGCAACAGATCGAGTTGCCGCCGATGCCGCCGCACTGGCACGTGCAGGCCGAGGCGGCGGCGCGCCTGCACGAAGGCGTGCGGGTCGAGCGCAAGAAGACGGGGTTCGTCCTGCACTATCGTGCGGCGCCGGATGCAGGAGAGGCGATGCGTTCGCTCCTGGATGGCTTGGTGGCCGAGGATCCGGAGCGCTTTCACGTGATGGCGGCCAAGATGGCCTGGGAGGTCAGGGCGCACGGGGCCGACAAGGGCAGCGCGGTCGCGGCGTTGATGGCGGAGGCGCCGTTTGCGGGACGCCGGCCGGTGTTCATCGGCGACGACGTGACCGACCAATACGGGATCGACGCAGCCCGGGCGATGGGCGGGCTCGGGCTGATGGTCCCGGACGTGTTCGGCGAGCCTGCCGACGTCAGGGAGTGGTTGCGCCGTCTCGCGGCGGCGGAGGGGGATGCGTGGGACGCCTGATCGTTGTCTCCAACCGCGTGCCGCCGCCGCGGGAACGCAACCAGCTCGCGGGCGGCTTGGCGATCGGGTTGAAGGAGGCGCTCAAGGACCAGGACGCCATGTGGTTCGGCTGGTCGGGTGGCACCGATGCCCGCGAGCACGACGATCGGGACGTCGCGACGCAGACGATGGATCGGGTGACGT
>CAXUBM010000286.1:0-3345 GCA_964249235.1 uncultured Acetobacteraceae bacterium
CCCCTAAACGGGGCGGGCCCCCCCCGAACCCCGCCGGGGCCGAGCCCCCAGCCCCCGGAGTCAGGGGGCCAGGCCCCGGCGGCACGTGGGGCAGAGCCCCACAAGGCAACATCACCCTGGCGCACAGCCCGCCCACCGCCCGATTCGACAGCGTGATCTCCCCGCCGTGAGCCCGCACGATATTGCGCGCGATCGGCAGTCCGAGCCCGGTGCCGCCCGTCTCCCGCGACCGGCTCCCCTCCAGCCGTTGGAACGGCTCGAACACCCGATCGAATTGATCGGGCGGAATCCCCGGCCCGTCATCCTCCACCAGCACCGTCACCTCGCCGCGAACCGGCGGCTGCAGCGTCACCACCACGTTGCCCGCATAGGCCAGCGCGTTGCCCACCAGGTTGCTGAAGGTCCGCTTGAGCGCGATCGGCCGCCCCTGCATCGTGACGTGCTCGCCGTCCGCGCCCTTCAGCGCGATCCGCTCCGCCGCGTCCGGCCGCGCATCCGCCGCGTCGTCGACCACCGTGCGCAGCAGCGAACCCAGATCCACCGGCCGCGCCGGTTCCGCCCGCGCCGTGTCCCGCCCGAACGCCAGCGTCGCCGACACCATCGCCTCGAGCTCGTCCACGTCCGCCAGGAACTTCGAGCGCAGCTCGTCGTCCTCGATGAACTCGCAGCGCAGTTTCAGCCGCGTGATCGGCGTGCGAAGATCGTGGCCGATCGCGGTGACCAGGAACGTCCGGTCCGAGACGAACCGCCTGATCCGCTCCGCCATCCGGTTGAAGGCCGACGCTGCCTGCGCGACCTCCATGGGCCCGCCTTCCGGCAGCGGCGCCGCGTTCACGTCGCGTCCCAGCGCCTCGGCGGCTTCGGCCAGCGTACGCACCGGCGCGATCAGCCGCCGCACCGCCCAGATCGTCAAGCCGCCCGCCGTCACCGTCATCAGCAGCCACGCCACGGGAAACGTCGGATCTGCGAACGGGCTCGGCGTCGGCGTGCTGACCCGCACGTTCAGCCAAGCCGAGCCGTCCGGCATCTCCAGCGCATAGGCCGCCCGGTCTCCGTCGGGCGATCGCGCGGTCTCGACCGCAAGCGGCCGCAGCTCCGGCCGTAGCGGCACCGCTTCCAGGTCGAGCCGCATCATTCGCCGCAGATGCGGCGGCATCGGCGGCAGGTCGCCCAGGTCCGGCCCCGGATCGAGGCTGAGATGCAGCGCCCGCATCGTCCCGCGCAGGTGGGCGACGTCCGCCTCGCGTCGGTCAGGCGTGGTCTCGGCGACGCTGTGATAGGCGTTCATCACGCGCACGCCGAGATAGTGCTCCTCGATCAGCCGCCGCCCCATGATCGCGTCGCGCGCGTGGATGGCGAGCCCCGCTGCCTGCACCACCGCCAGCCCGCCGAGCACGACAAGCGCCGTCCGTGCGGCCAGGCTCCGCGGGACGAACCTGATCACAGCCGGGTCAGGCGATCCGCTCGACGTCGGCGGCCAGGACGTAGCCGCCCCCGCGCACCGTCTTGATCACCTGGGCGTTGCGTCCACCATCCTCGAGCTTGCGCCGCAGCCGGCTGATCGCGACGTCGATCGCCCGGTCGAACGGTCCCGCCTGCCGCCCGCGCAAGAGATCGAGCAACTGGTCGCGCGTCAGCACCCGGTTCGCCCGATCGAGAAGCGCGATCAGCAAATCGTATTCGCCGCCGGTCAGCGGCACTTCCACTCCCTCCGGGTTGATCAATCGCCGGCGCGAAGGCTCGACCGTCCAACCGCTGAAGCACAGCTTGCGCGTATCTCGTTCCGTGCGCTCCTCGCGTCCCTGCACGCGCCGCAGAACCGCCTTGATCCGCGCCAGCAGCTCGCGCGGACTGAATGGCTTGGGCATGTAGTCGTCCGCCCCGAGCTCCAGCCCGATGATCCGGTCCGTCTCGTCCCCCATCGCGGTCAGCATCACGATCGGCACGTCCGCCTGCGCGCGCAGCCAACGGGCGATCTCGAGGCCGCCCTCGCCTGGCAGCATCAGGTCGAGCACCACGAGCGCGTAATGGCCCTGCGTCCAGACGCGCCGCGTTTCCCGCCCGTCGCGCGCCGTGCTGACGCGCATCCCGTTCCTCTCCAGGAACTTCGCCAGGAGGTCCCTGATTTCCCGGTCGTCGTCGACGATCAGGATGTGAGGCGATTGGTCCATGTTCGGGATGTAGCGCGCCGCCTAGCGCCCGTCAGCGCCCGTTTCACTCCGCAACGATTGGAGCTCCGCGCCAAACCCCGTCAGCAGTCGGCGGCTCCTGGACCTGGCATGACTTGGCTTGGAGGCCGGGCGCCGACGGCCTCACCTCACGTCTCGTAGATCATCTTGCGCGTCATCCCGCCGTCCACCGTGAATTCCGCCCCCGTCACGAACCCGCTCTCCGGCCCCAGCAGCCACGCCGCCAGCGAGGCCACGTCTTCCGGCCGCCCGACTCGCCCCGCCGGATGCTGCACGTGATCCACCGCCCGCAGGTCCTCGCCGCCGACGTCGATCCACCCCGGGCTGATCACGTTGACCCGCACATCCGGGCCCAGGCTCACCGCCAGCGCGTGGCTCAGTGCCAGCAGCCCACCCTTCGACGCCGCGTAGCTCTCCGTGTTCGGCTCCGACATGTGCGCCCGCGTCGACGCGATCGTTACCACTGCGCCCGAAGACGCGCGTAAAAGGTCCTCGGCGGCCCGTGCGAGGAAAAAGGTGCTGGTCAGGTTGACGTCGAGCACGCGCCGGAAATCATCGGCCGTCATGTCCGACAGGGGCCGTCTGATCATCATTCCCGCGTTGCACACCAGCCCGTCGAGCCGATGGAAGTGCACGCGGATCACCTCCACCGCCTTCGTGACCGCCGCCTCGTCGCCTGCGTCGGCGACCAGCGGGTGCGCCCCGTTGCCGATCGCCCGGCACGTCTCGGCCAGCCGCTCCTCGTCATGATCCAGGCACAGCACCTGCCATCCGTCTCGGGCGAGCCTCCCGGCGATTGCCGCGCCGATCCCATGGGCGCCGCCGGTGACCAGTGCCACGGGAGTTGCCGACGCGGGTTCCAGCGCGTCCGGCGGTGCAGCCTGTGGCGCCGTTTCGCTCATCCGTTCCTCTCCTTGCGGCCAGCCTGGGCTGCGCGCCAATGTGCGCCCATCCCCTGCCGGTGTAACCACTTGCCGACCATTTCGCACCGCGCGAGCCGCCTCCTGCCGCTCGCCTGCCTCCTTCTCGCCGCGGCCGGTCCGCATGAGCATCCGGCGCCCGTCCCGGCGGTCGCTCCCGCGCCGCCGCCGCTCTCGGCCCCGGAGCCGGTCAGCGGCTCACCCGCCGTTCCTGCCGCCCCCGAGCCCTTGGAGGC
>CAXUBM010000287.1:0-2388 GCA_964249235.1 uncultured Acetobacteraceae bacterium
GGCGGGGTTGCGGTCGAGGGCCTGTTCGTGGCGGGGCCGCCGGCGCGCTCGGCCTACGGCGAGCTGATGGGCTTGCCGCAGGTGACGCGGCAGCCGCGGGCGGTGGCGGCGGCGATCGCGGCGCGCCTGCGGACGCGTTAGCTCGGCCGCGAAGTCGGTTGTGCGGTGATAGCGCGCGCGTTAGGCTGACGTATAGGTCGTATGGTTGCCGCAAGAGTAGCCGCCGGTCGTTACGGGAGAGGTCGTCCATGTCGCGCATCGTCTGGCGCAGGTCATGTCGTGGGTGTCGGGACGCGGCGGCGGCGATCGGCGTGCTGTGGCCGTTGGCGGCGTCGGCCAACGCCGGGTTCGCGCTCAATGACGGGCTGACGGACTGGACGGCGAACGGCTACGCGGGCGAGGCGGCAAAGGCGTACGACGCCGGCACGGCGTGGACGAACCCGGCGGGCATGGTGCGGCTAAGTGGGACGGAGATCGACAGCTCGATCAACTTCATCGACCCGACCCTGAACTTCCGCGGCAACGACTACGTCGGCGGCCGGCCGGTATCGGGTCCGCAGTCGGAACACGGGATCGACCCGGCGATCTCGGCGGGCACCGCGCTGGTGATCTCGCTGACGCCGGACCTGAAGTTCGGGTTCTCGGCGCAGAGCCCGTTCGCGTCGCGGCTGAGCTTCACGCCGCAGGACTATGTGGGGCGGTATCAGGACATCAACTCGATCCCGACGGTGGTGCAGGGATTGTTCTCGCTGGCCTACGCGTTGAACCAGCATCTGTCGATCGGCGGCGGCCCCTACGTGAGCTACTTCAAGGACCGGCAGAGCCACGCGGTGGATCTGAGCGGGGCGACGCTGAACGGCTTTCCGGTGGCGCTGGGGCCGGCCGGGGCGGATCCGGTGGCGCAGTTCCGGGGCGACGACTACGCGGTCGGTTACGACCTGGGGGCGCTCTACCAGTTCAACGACCGGGTGCGGGTGGGCGTGAACTACCATTCGCGCGTCGACCAGCACCTCGATGGGTATCAAACGATCTTCATTCCGCCGCAGGTGGCGTCGTCGCCGCTGGGGCCGCTGGTGGTGCCGCAGCTGCAGAGCCAGATCTACGACGCCTACGTCAAGCAGACGCTGCCCGGCTGGGTGGACACGTCGTTCTACTGGCAGATCACCCCGGCGTGGGCGGTGATGGCGAACGCGACGTGGACGCAATGGTCGCTGTTCCAGAACAGCCGCGTCAACCCGGACGACCCGGCGATCCCGGTGACGACGAACATCCAGTACAACTTCCACGACACGGTGACCGCGGGCGTGGGCGCCAACTGGCGGCCGCCGTCGCTGCAGAAGCTGCTGCTGCAGGGCGGCGTCACCTACGACCAGAGCCCGATCGACGATGCCAACCGGCAGGCGACGATCCCGGACGGGGACCGGATCGAGATCGGGATCGGCGCCACGTACCAGGTGACGCGCAGGCTGACGCTGGCGATCGCCTACACGCACTACTTCTTCTTCGAGGCCAACAACATCAACAACTCGATCGGCGATACGATCAACCGGACGGCGCTGGGGACGGCGGACCTGCCGGCGGGGAACCTCGTCGGGCACTACGACATCACCAACGACGCGTTGAGCATCGGGTTGAAGTCGACGTTCTGAGGCGGGAGGAAGGTCGACCCACGACGTCGCGGGGTCTGGGGCCGCTGGCCCCAGCGGGTCCAGGGCGGAGCCCTAGCCTTCTGTGTCGTGACGCGATTCGGCGGTCCGTGCAGGGCGTCGTCAGTGGTCGGTCCAGTCGGCCTGCGGCATGCGGCGGTAGCGGCCGGCGTCGCGGCTCATCATGCGGTAGCCGACGAGCTCCCGCCGCAAGGTGGCGCAGTCCTCGTGGTGCCTACGGAGGATGCGATTGACCTCGGCTTCGCCGTAGGACCGCCCGGGTTCGAACTGTTCGGCCAGCCAGGCGAGGACGACGCGGCGCTTCTTCCTCGTCGCCGGGATCCGCGTCAGCACGCCGTCGCCCGACACGAAATTGTGGAGCGTGGAGGGCGGCGCGCCTTGGTGCCGGGGCGCCCAGTGCGCGACCTGGTCGCGGCTCAGCACGGAGCGTGAGAGCTGCACGAGGGCGTCCGGCTCGAGGGCATACCAGTGGGTGTTGCCGTCGACCCGTCGCTTGACGATGCCCAGGCGCTTGAGGATGGCGAGGTGGTGCGAGGCGGTCGGCTCGGTCAGCCTCAGTTCGGCGGCCAGCTCGTGAACGTTGCGCTCACGCTGCGCGACCAGGCCGAGCAGGCGCAGCCGACTCTCGTTGGCCAGCGCCTTGAAGAATTCGAGCACGACGGGAAATTCAGCGTGCGTCTCCATAGACTGCAATCTAATTAGATGTCGATCGATTGAAAAG
>CAXUBM010000287.1:2398-3337 GCA_964249235.1 uncultured Acetobacteraceae bacterium
AGCGGGTCCAGGGCAGCGCCCGGCCTTGCGGAGCGGCGACCGCCCGGCTACACACGGGTTGACGTATAGGGCATGCCGCTGCCGTGGTTCGGATGGATGCGGCGGTCCGGGGGGAACGGGGTGGCGCGGACGATCATCGATCCGATGCCGGGGGATCCGGAGCGCATCTACAGCGTGACGGAGCTGGCGCGCGAGTTCGCGACCACGGCGCGGGCGATCCGGTTCTACGAGGGCAAGGGGCTGATCTCGCCGGCGCGGGTGGGGGCGAACCGGGCGTACACGCATCGGGACCGGGCGCGGCTGGTGCTGATCCTGCGCGGCAAGCGGCTTGGGTTCTCGTTGCGGGAGATCAAGGACTTCCTGGCGCTGTATCACAGCGACCCGGAAGGGCTGGTGCAGATGCGGGCGCTCGCGGGCAGGCTGCGCGAGCGGATGTCGGACCTCGAGCACCAGCGCGAGGTGCTGGATGCGACGCTGGCGGATCTCAAGCGGCTGCTGCTGACGGTCGAGAGGTCGATCGAGCGAGGCAGAGGCACGGGGGCCGCGGCTCCCGTGGAGGCAAGCGGGCGGCACCGGCGCGCGGCCGGATAGGAAGCTCGGGACAGGAAGCTGGGGGAAGATGCTCATGCGACAGGCGGTGATTGCCGGATATTGCCGGTCTCCTTTCACGTTCGCGCACAAGGGGGCGCTGGCGCGCACGCGGCCGGACGACCTGGCGGCGGTGGTGGTGCGGGCCCTGGTCGAGCGGACGGGGGTGGATCCGGCGACGATCGAGGACCTGATCCTGGGCTGCGCCTATCCGGAGGGCGAGCAGGGGTTCAACCTGGGGCGGCTGGTGGCGCTGGCGGCGGCGTTGCCGCTCTCGGTGGGTGGAGCGACGCTGAACCGCTTCTGCGGCTCGTCGATGAGCGCGGTGCACATGGCGGCGGGGGCGATCGC
>CAXUBM010000288.1:0-3328 GCA_964249235.1 uncultured Acetobacteraceae bacterium
CGGGCGCAATCCGTCCGGCCCGCGAGGCCGACTGTGACCGAAAAGCTCCAAGGCGGCGGCCAACGATCGAAACGGAGCCGGAACCGCCGGGGCGGCACAACTCCGGCGGGCTTCGTTGCGTTTGCCTACACGTGAACCGAACGTCATCTGGAGGGAAACGTCGTGCGCCTTATCCTGATCATCCTCATTTTGCTGCTGCTTTTCGGCGGCGGCTACGGCTACGGGTTCGGCGGCTGGTCCGGCTACGGCTACGGCGGCGGCATCGGCCTGGTGGTGATCATCCTGATCGTCCTGCTCGTGCTCGGCATCGTCTAGAGCATCGGTCCCGTCCGATCGGAGAACGCTCCGGCCGTTGCCTCAGTGGGACGCGGCCTCTGCCGCCATCTCGCCCAGGTGGCTGGCGAACTCGTCGGACTTGTAGATGTCCGACACGATCTGCTTGAGCGTCTTGACGTCCTCGTCCTCGCCCAGCGCTTCGGCCAGGGATGCCACCGAGCCGAAGCCGGTGATCCCGTAGTGCGACATCCGCTGATACTGGGTGATGATCGCGATGTCGCGGAGCGGCCCCCGCTTCGGCGCTTCCTCGACCCCGTGCTTGAGCGCCTCGCGCACCAGCCCTTCCATCCCCTTGCAGTGCTCCGGCTCGACCTCCTCGCCGGCCTTTTCGATCAGCGGCTTGATCGAGTCGGTGTGCTTGCGGATGCCGGCCAGCGACGTCTCCAGCATCTTCTTCAGCTTGGCGTCCGACGCTTCCGGCGCCAGCCGCTGCAGCGCCTTGTGCATCTGGTCGTTGGCCGACCACAGGTCGCGCAGCTCGTCCGCGTAGAGCTCCTTCAGGTTGTCCGGCGTCGACATGGCAGTTCCTCTCGATGGTCCGCACCTCCGAACCGGGTTCCGCGGCCAAGGTTGCGCCGGCCGAGAACGCTCGAGCCGAATCCTTAACTCGTTAGGACATGTTGCATCGCGCATCCAACCAGCCCCCATCCTACGTTGTTATGACAAACAACCCAGGCGCTGAGCATGAGCACGACCGCCGACATCCTTGAGCTGCTGACCAGGTTCGAACGTCTGACCGAGGCGGACATGGTCCGCCTCCGTCAGGTCGTCGCCTGTGCCGGCACCGCCCGTCAGCCATGTCCCTCCGGCCGACCGCTTCCCACCATTCCTCGCGGCCTGGCCGCTGCCGACGATCCGGTCTGGCTCGAGCGCGACGCATGCGAGTGTCCGGCGCCCCCTCCACCCTAAAGCGCGCGCCTCCTGCAACCCGACCCGGGCGAAAGTCGTCATCATGACCTTTCGCCCGGCGAGCGAAGTCGAGGAGGCCGCATGGACCAGTTCAACATCGATCCCGGTCCGGAGCCCGATCGCGGCGCCGTTGCCAGCCTCCTCGCCGCCCGCCACGGCGACCCGTTCTCGCTCCTCGGCCGCCACCAGATCGAATCCGGCTTCGTCGTGCGCACCTTCCAGCCCGACGCCGACCAGGTCGAGGTCGTTGCCCGCGCCAGCGGCCTGTCGCTCGGCCGTCTCGCCCGCATCCACCCCGACGGCCTGTGGTCCGGCCGCGTGCTCTCCGACGAGCCCTACCTTCTCCGCCTGAGCGCTCAGGGTCGCCGCCACGACCTCGAGGACCCCTACAGCTTCCCGCCGCTGCTCGGCGAACTCGACCTCTACCTCCTCGCCGCCGGCCGTCATCACGACTTCGCCCGCATGATGGGCGCCCACGTCCACACCATCGACGGCGTCCGCGGCGTGCGCTTCACCGTCTGGGCCCCCAATGCCCGGCGCGTCTCCGTGGTGGGCGCCTTCAACGACTGGGACGGCCGCCGCCACCCGATGCGGCGCCGCGAACCCAGCGCCACCTGGGAACTCTTCATCCCGCGCCTCGCCGCCGGCACGGTCTACAAATACGAACTCGTCGGCCCCTGGGGCGAACTGCTGCCGTTGCGCGCCGACCCCTGCGCCTGGGCCGCCGAGATCCCGCCCGCCACTGCCTCGGTGGTCGCCGATCCGCTGGTCGGCTGGACCGACGACGCCTGGCTCGCCGAGCGCGCCGGTCGCCAGAACGAGCACGCCGCCATCGCCATCTACGAGGTCCACGCCACCTCCTGGCTTCCCGCCGGCAGCGAGGCGCACGACTCCGCCACCTGGGACGACCTTGCCGCCCGCCTGATCCCCTACGCCACGGCGCTCGGCTTTACCCACCTCGAGCTGATGCCGGTCATGGAGCACCCGTTCGGCGGTTCCTGGGGCTACCAGCCTCTGGGCCAGTTCGCCCCCGAGGCGCGCCTGGGTTCGCCGGACGGCTTCGGCCGCTTCGTCGACCGCGCCCACGCCGCCGGCCTCGGCATCATCCTCGACTGGGTCCCCGCCCACTTCCCCACCGATGCCCATGGCCTCGCCCGCTTCGACGGCACCGCGCTCTACGAGCACGAGGATCCGCGCGAAGGCTTCCACCAGGACTGGAACACCTGCATCTTCAATCTCGGCCGCAACGAAGTCCGCGGCTTCATGATCGGCAGTGCCCTATACTGGCTCGAATACTGGCACGCCGACGGCCTGCGCGTCGACGCGGTCGCCTCCATGCTTTACCGCGACTACTCCCGCAAGGAGGGCGAGTGGATCCCCAACCAGTATGGCGGCCGCGAGAACCTCGAATCGATCGCCTTCCTCCAGGATCTCAGCCGCGCCGTGCGCGCCCGCGTGCCCGGCGCACTGCTGATCGCCGAGGAGTCGACCGCCTTCCCCGGCGTCACCCGCCCCGCCGACCAGGGCGGCCTCGGCTTCGACTTCAAGTGGAACATGGGCTGGATGCACGACACGCTCCATTACATGGAGGAGCAGCCCGTCCACCGCCGATACCACCACGGCGAGATTTCCTTTGGCCTGGTCTATGCTTTCTCGGAGAAGTTCGTGCTGCCGCTGAGCCACGACGAGGTCGTCTACGGCAAGGGCTCGATGATCGGCAAGATGCCCGGCGACCAGTGGCAACGCTTCGCCAACCTGCGCGCCTACTACGGCTTCATGTGGGCCCACCCCGGCAAGAAGCTGCTCTACATGGGCGGCGAGATCGCCCAGGAACGCGAATGGAACCATGACCGCGGCCTCGACTGGTTCAGCCTCGACGATCCCGCCCGCCGCGGCATCCAGACCCTGGTCACCGACCTCAACCGCGTCTACCGGGACCACCCCGCCCTGCACCGCCTCGACAGCAGCCACGAGGGTTTCAGCTGGGTGGTCCTGAACGACGCCGAGCAGAGCGTCTTCGCCTGGCTGCGCACCGCGCCCGACGCCCCGCCGGCGCTGGTGGTCTGCAACTTCACCCCCGTGC
>CAXUBM010000289.1:0-3312 GCA_964249235.1 uncultured Acetobacteraceae bacterium
GCGCTGGGCGGCGACGATCGGCTTGGGGGAGGCTTCGAGGCGGTCGAGCAGGGCGGGGAGCATCGGCTCGACGGGCGGTCGGGTGAACTCGGTGATGTCGGCGCCGCCGGAGAAGAGGCGGCCGGCGCCGGTGATGACGACGGCACGCGTGGCCGGGTCGCGTTCGGCGTCCTCGAGGGCGGCGAGCAGGGCCTGGCGGACGGGAGCGCCCAGCGCGTTGACCGGCGGGTTGTCGATGACGAGGAGGCGAACCTCGTCGTGCGGTTCGGTGCGGATCGCCATGGGCTCACACTCCGGTCGCGATGGTGGCGCCGCCGTCGACGACGACGACCTGGCCGTTGACGTAGGCGCCGGCGGGCGAGGCCAGGAACACCGCCGCCCCGGCGATCTCGTGCGGCTCGCCGATGCGGCGCATCGGGTTGCGGGCGTTGAGCGCCGCTTCGGCCTTGGGGTCTTCCCACAACGCGCGGGCGAAGTCGGTGCGGACGACGCCGGGGGCGATGGCGTTGACGCGGACGTTGTGACGGCCGTGCTCGACGGCGAGGTTGCGGACGAGCTGGAAGTCGGCGGCCTTGGAGATGTTGTAGGCGCCGATCACGTCGGAGCCGGCGAGGCCGCCGATGGAGGAGATGACGATCACGGCGCCGTCGCGGCGCTCGATCATCGCCGGTGCCACCATGCCGATCAGCCAGTGATTGGAAAGGATGTTGTTGTCGAGGATCTTGCGGAACTGGTCGTCGGTGATGTCGGCGAGCGGGCCGTAATAGGGATTGGAAGCGGCGTTGCAGACGAGGATGTCGACGGGGCCGAACACCTCTTTCGTGCGGTCGACGAGGGAGCGCAGCGCGTCCTTGCTGGAGATGGTGGCGGCGTGGGCGAGTGCCCTCCTCGTGCCGTGGGCCTGGTTGATGGCGGCCGCCACGGCGTCGCAGGCCTCCTGCTTGCGGCTGGAGATGACGACGCTCGCGCCGTGCGCGGCGAGCGCCTCGGCGATGGCGCGGCCGATGCCGCGCGACGAGCCGGTGACGATCGCGACCTTGCCGGTCAGGTCGAAGAGGTTCACGACGCCTCGCCTCCGCGATCGGTGTAGCGGGCGAGCTCGGCGCGGGCGATCGCGCGGTTGTGGACCTCGTCGGGACCGTCGGCGAGGCGCAGGGTGCGGATCGAGGCGTAGGTCGCGGCGAGCTCGGTGTCGCCCGAGACGCCGGCGCCGCCATGGGCCTGGATGGCGTCGTCGAGGATGCGCAGCGCCATGGACGGGGCCTGGACCTTGATCATCGCGATCTCGTTGCGGGCGGCCTTGTTGCCCTCTCGGTCCATGGTGTCGGCCGCCTTTAGGCAGAGCACGCGCGACATCTCGATGTCGATGCGGGCGCGGGCGAGGCGCTCCTCCCAGACCGAGTGATCGGCGAGGCGCTTGCCGAAGGCGGCGCGGGAGAGGAGACGGCGGGCCATGGCTTCGAGCGCCTCCTCGGCGGCCCCGATCGTGCGCATGCAATGGTGGATGCGGCCGGGGCCGAGGCGGCCCTGGGCGATCTCGAAGCCGCGGCCCTCGCCGAGCAGGATGCTGGCGGCGGGGACGCGGACATCGTCCAGCACGATCTCGGCGTGGCCGTGCGGGGCGTGGTCGTAGCCGAACACGGTGAGCAGGCGCACGATGCGCACGCCGGGTGTCGTGAGGTCGAGCAGGATCATCGATTGCTGGCGGTGGCGCTCGGCGCGGGGGTCGGACTTGCCCATGACGATGGCCAGGCGGCAGCGCGGGTCGCCGGCCCCCGACGACCACCATTTGCGGCCGCGGACGACGAAGTCGTCGCCGTCGCGGACGATGCTGGCCTGGATGTTGGTGGCGTCGGACGAGGCGACGTCGGGCTCGGTCATCAGGAAGGCGGAGCGGATCTCGCCGCGCATGAGCGGGCCGAGCCACCGCTGCTTCTGGGCGAGCGTGCCGTAGCGGTGCAGCACCTCCATGTTGCCGGTGTCGGGGGCGCCGCAGTTGAAGAGCTCGGGGGCCCACTCGATGCGGCCCATCTCCTCGGCGCAGAGGGCGTATTCGAGGTTGGTGAGCTGGTCGCCGTCGAAGCGGAACTCGGTGTCGACGAGATCGCCGCGCGCGGGCGGCATGAAGAGGTTCCACAGGCCGGCGGCGCGGGCCTCGCGCTTGAGCTCCTCGACGAGGGGGAGGATCTTCCAGCGCTCGCCGCCGGCGACCTCCGCGCGGTGGTCGGCGCGGCGTGGGCGGACATGGTCGTCGATGAAGCGACGCACGCGGTCGCGATAGGCGGCCTGGCGCTCGCTGAGCGCGAAATCCATCGGCGGCCTTCCCTGGCCCTGGCGTTGGGCGACTGACGTTTACGTCATGGGTAAGACGTTTGCGGGCGGCAGGGAAGTGGGTCGGCGATCGGCGAGGGCGGCGGGGGCGGACGCGACGACGCTTCCGTTCGAGGCTGGTGCGAGGCAGTGCTCACCCTGGACGCGCCGTCGTCCGCGGGTGACGAAACTCACGTCCCGGGAGCCCCGCGCTCGGGGGCGCCTCGGCCCGCAGCCATGCGACGCCTCCTTGCGGCACGGTTCATTGAGCGGCCCCGAACCGAAACTCCATCGCGCCGATGACGATCGGTTCGACGACTTGCCGGATCGTCTCCTCCGGGTGCTGGCGGCACTCGTCTTCGATCATCGGCACGCTGGTTTCCGCGTCGGTCTGACCGACCGAGGGCATCCCGGCACTGCGAAGCCAGCTCAGCATCACTTCGGTGTTCTGGGTCTGCTCGTCGTACAGGAGCTGACCGTTGCGATCGAAATACACGTCCAGCTCGCGGCACCCGCTGTCGTAGGTGATGCCGGCGTCGATCAACGTCTCCGCTCGTACGGGCGATGCAGCAAGCAGGACCAGAGCACCCATCACCATCGCTGACTTCGACCTCATGTGGCGCAACCTCCTCTCGACCACGCGGGCGTGAACCGCAGGCTGATGTCTTGGCGAGCGCTGGCCCGTTTCGACTCCGGTCTCGACTCCGGTCTCGACTCCGGTCTCGACTCCGAAAAGCGTTCCTGCTTTGTTCTGATGTGTGCCACCTGACCCGCCCGTTGCCGACATTCCCCACCCTCGATCCGGATCGAATGCCAATGTGGACGCTCGTGCTCGTTCGTCGCGGCAGTGTTGGCGGCGCCTCGACCATCCCGCCTGCTGGGTGAGGCCGTAGGGCGGCTACGGTGCCGCGAATGCGGCGGTCGACCCGTGCAGGTCGCGCTCATGGATCGGGGCGACGCCGGGGCCCATGGCGGGGCGCCGGGTGGGCATCGGGTCTGGGT